>JAGWGO010000107.1 GCA_028867395.1 Nitrososphaerota archaeon
CTGTGCCTTGACCTGATACCACTTGTCGTCAACTCTCTTAATCTGGTCAGGCTTTGACGCAATCTCTTTTCCTTTTTGTTCTCTTGCACTCATTTTGTTATCCACGTTGATATAATATATCCACGTGTATAATAAGGTATTGGTTTTCCACGTGGAATACTTATATACGTGGATAAATAGAAGTAAGTTATGCCCAAATGGCAAAAGGACGCAAAAGAGTTTGTGGTCAGTGTGACCTATCACGAAACGAGGGGGATTCAATGCTACATACCAAAGCCTCTCATAGAGCATTTGGGCAAGCCTGACGCACTTAGATTCCTCATAAAAGGGTCTAGGGTGGAAGTTGAGGCTCATAATGGTTAGTGCATCCCTAAGAAAGTTCCAAAGATACTAACACCATATTGAGCTAATTCCGCATATTGAAGAACTTGTTGATTAGATATTGCAGAAAGTTTTGGTGTTTGCGACATATGCGCTTTATGTTTAAACTCGCCGTTAATTTGAATACTTTTTTCAATTTCTTCAAACGAAATATCAGTTAGCACCAATGCTAATGCGATTTTATTGTAAATGTCATCCACTTGCATATTTTCTTTGAATGTTTGGGTAGCATTTTTAATTAGATTGATCTGCTTTGTAGATTGGGCAAACTGTTGTTTTTGTGCATCTCGTATCTGTTTTGTGGAGCCTTGTAGTTTTTTTTCATTCACTTCTTCTTTTTCTTCTGTTTTAGCACGTTCTTTCATTAACTCTCTTAATGGTTTTGTGGCTTTGGCTAAAGCTCTTATGAAATCTAAAATTGCATTATACTGATTCATAAGATCATGAAAAATATCTTTTGGTAACGACGCATCGTCATTTTTTGTGGCTGGATGAATAATTCTCAATCTCCAAATATGCTGTTTATTTCTATATGGGGCATCTATGATTATGTCCATTACCAATACATTCTCTGATTTGTACCGTTTAACATTTTTGGTCATGGTTTCACCTTTTCAAAAATCAGACGTTTCTTTTTGTCATAACTTACTTGAAATTTAGTACCTGATTCTATTCCAAGTTCTTTTCTAATTGCATATGGAATAATGACAGCCAATGGACCATCTTTTCTTACTTTCCAAGACTTGACTATATCAGTAAAACGGGGCAATTTAGCTAATCCCCCTTTCAAGAACATGGTTACTTTTGTTTTTATAAGCAAGTGTGCGCATAATAGTTGCAACTATGCTAGACTCGTTCCCCGTAATCGGAAAAATTGGAGGATCTCTAGTAACATTGCTTGGCATAGCAGTTGTCATTCTGACAGTTCCTACACTAATGACACCATTATCTAATGGTGCAGGATTTGTCGGAGGATTAATTGCCGTTGGCGTTGGAGCCACCCTCCTCAAGTTTTCGACTGATGAATGATTTGCGGTATTTTCTTCTACAAACCGCATAGCCTAGCAGAAAGCATCCTGCCATATCGAGATAGTTTACAAAATCATAAACAGTCGGAAAGATCATAAAATACCTCCTTTTCCACGTGGACATAACCCCCTACACGCACCACGACCCCCAGCCCACGCAGGCGCAACAGAACCAAAAAAACGATTATTACGAGAAGCAAGATAGAGTGACCAAATGACCAAGAATTATGATTATGATGTTATAATAGTTGGAGGAGGGCCTGCTGGCCTCTCTGCTGGGTACAGCGCTGCAAAAATGGGAGCCCGCGTAGCAGTACTTGAAAGGGACGAGGCAATAGGCCAGAGTGTAAGGACAAGCGGTGTAACGTGGATTAAGGAGGCAAGGGCATTTGGGATTCCTGAAGAATATTACAATCCGATAAAAAATTATGCGTTTTATTCGCCAAACAATGCAATACTGAAAAAAAGCAAGGAGCATCAAGTCGCAGTGCTTGATGTTAGAAAGACCTACCAGTTTCTTGCTTATCAGGCAGCAGATGCAGGGTCTGAGATTTTTTTGAGGACAAATGTTACTGATGTCATAACAGAGAACGAAAAGCTAGTCGGAGTCAAGGCAACATCTCTAAAAGAGGATATGATATTTCGCTCTAAAGTTGTAATTGATGCAAGTGGGTTTTACTCTGTTGTTGGAAAAGCAACAGGACTAGTATCGCAATGGAAAAGATTTGGGGCAGGAGCAGAGTACGAGGCCTATGTGGAAAAGGTAGACCCTGAGACGTGGTACCTGATGGTGGGACAGAACTATTCACCTGCTGGATATGCATGGATATTTCCACTAGGAAAGAACAAGGTAAGAATTGGTGTCGGTGTTGGAAAACCCGAGTCTCAGGCAGATGCCACGCAACGCCTAATTGAAATGATTGAAAAAAGACCAAAGCCACTAGAGGAGCTTGGAAGAATAGTTCCAGTAGAGTTTCACTATGGACTGATTCCAAACGAGGGACTGAGACCATCTACTGTAGAGGACAACCTCATACTAGTAGGAGACTCGGCAGGCCAGGCAAATCCGCTTGTTCTTGAAGGGATACGTTATGCAATAGAGTATGGCAGAAAAGCAGGCGAGGTGGCAACAAGTGCAGTCAAGTCAGGCGACACTTCAAAGAGGTCACTCAAGCCATACGAAGATTCCATGAGAAAGGCGATCGGGTCAAAGATTGCATCAGCAATCAAGGTGCAGTACAGGTGGCTTGGCCTAACCGACGAGGAGTGGGACAGAGAGATAGGCATAATCGACGATCTCTCGGCGGAAGAGTTTCTCGATTTTGTAAAAGCAGAGTTTGGGCTCGGCAACATGATAAAGCTTGCAACAAGCCATCCAAAACTTGCCATGCGACAACTCTTTGGGTTGATAAAAGAAAGCGTTGGAAATCCGCAAGAAACTTGAATACTGCCAAAATCATGACCCAAGCTGGGAAATATTTGAAGATTCCAAGAATGGTGCTTGCCGGAACAAGCAGCGGCGTGGGCAAGACATCAATTATTGCAGCAATAATTCATGGCATAAAAAAACGGGGGTACTCTGTACAGCCTTTCAAAGTAGGGCCTGACTTTATAGACCCTACATATCTTTCTGCAGTATCAGGTATATCTGCCCGTAACCTTGATGCGTGGCTAATGGGACAGCGTGGTGTACTCAAAGACTTTGTGCAAAACTCGCAACAAGACATCTCTGTGATAGAAGGAGTAATGGGGTACTATGATGGGTTTGCAGGAGACACCAACTTTGCAAGTACGTATCATGTATCAAAAATTGTAAAATCTCCTGTAATACTTGTGCTTGACGCAAGCAAGGCTGCAAGGTCAATTGCTGCAACTGCCCTTGGGTTTGTCAAGTTCCAGAAAAACTCTAGAATTTGTGGTTTGATACTGAACAAGATTGGAAGCAAGAGACACGAGGACCTCTGCAGGCAAGCTCTCTCAAAACTAGACATTCCAATTGTTGGTGCAATCCCAAGAGATCTTACCCAGAGTCTAGAGTCAAGACACCTTGGACTGATTCCTGTAAATGAGTTAAAATCACTTGAGCAAAAGATTCGGTCCATTGCAAAATCCTATTCTGATTATATTGACATTGAAAAGATAATAGAGATCTCAAACAAGACGCCAAGATTACCTGTGATGAATACTGCATCTTCTAACAAGAGACCAAGGACAAGGATTGCAGTTGCACTTGACGAGTCGTTTAATTTCTACTACAAGGAAAACCTAGACTCGCTTCGAAGGGAAGGGGCATCGCTTGAATTTTTCAGCCCAATCCACGACAAAAAGATTCCCTTGTGTGATGGAGTCTACATCGGCGGGGGATTTCCAGAAGTAAAGGGGGAGTCACTTGAGAAAAACAACTCTATGAAAAAGCAGATAAAGAAAAAGGCAGAGGAGGGCGCACCAATTTATGCAGAGTGTGGGGGGCTGATGTACCTCACACGGTCAATTAGATACGGAAAGAAGAGATTTGACATGATAGGGCTCTATGACGCAGATACTGTAATGCAGAAAAAACTAAAGTTAAACTATACCAAGGCCGCTACAACAGGGGCATGTGCTGTATCAAGAAGCAACGCATCGCTTCATGGACACGAGTTTCATTTCTCTGAACTTGAATCAATATCAAAGGATTCAAGATTTGCATACAAGATGGAAATAGGCATAGGAATTGACAGGAAAAGGGACGGCATGATACAATACAACACACTTGCGTCATACATGCACATGCACTTTGCCCAGCCAAACATTGCAAAGACATTTGTTGAAAACTGTATCAAGATATCAAGAAGCTAGTCTTTGTTTTAAAATTATGTAAAGCGCGTTTAAAATTGCAGACGCGCAAGGGCTTCCTCCCTTGCGACCAACATTTGTAATAAAAGGAATTTCCGTTGCAGCAAGCTCCTCCTTTGATTCTGCGGCACAGACAAAACCGACAGGTATGCCAATTACAAGGGCAGGCTTGGCTACACCTTCCTTTATCATCTGAATTACCTCCTGGAGTGCAGTTGGAGCGTTTCCTATTGCCACAATCCCGCCTTCGATCTCTTTTGCACCAAGCCGCATAGCAGTCTGGGCGCGAGTCTTGTTCAATTTCTTTGCCTCCTCTACTACATTTGGGTCAGATATGCTGCAGAGAGCCTTGTTTCCAAACTTGGCCAGATTGTCTTTGTTTAAAAGGCCAACGACGCCGTTGACATCAACCACTATGTTGCAGCCTTCCTTGAGTGCGTTGGTACCGCTCTCAATTGCTTGATTGTGAAAAATTATCTTGTTTGATCTTGCAAACTCAAAGTCTGCTGTAGAATGTATTACGCGTTTTACTATGGTCCACTCGTCTTGGCTGTAAGGATGCGTGCCAATCTCGCTCTCTATTATCTCCATGCTCTTATCCTCAATCGACTGTCCCTTTTGTGTGATCATTTTTCTACCTCCAAAGCCCTCTCAAGCACTAGATCAACCATCTTGTCGTCTGTTCCAAGATGCTCGGCAAGAAATACATTTTTGATACCTGAGCTTGCAATTGCGGGATTGAGGTCCTCGTAAATGTCTCTTTTTACATGGGCTCCCTTGTGCAAGAAATATGGCACTACAACTAGGCAGTCTGGATTATTTTTTACACACATCTCCATTCCTTGCTTTATGTTTGGCTCTTCGATTTCTAAAAAGCAGTAAACGACATTTCTGTAAATTACATCAAGCCCGTCTGCGACATACTTGAGGGCAGACCTTGCATCGGGGTCCTTCGAGCCGTGACCTATAATCAATAGATCGACCCTGTCTTTTTGCATGACGACATTGTTTTTCTCAAGTGTCTTCTGTATCTTTTCGTCCACCAGGGTGACAAGTGACTTGTGCATGTTCATGGGCTTTGATATGGCAAGTTTTACCTTTGTCTGTGACTGGAACTTGGACGCAGAATCTACTGCTGCCTTTACCTTTCTTCCAGGATACAAAAAATATGGAACTATTGTAAGTGAATCAATCTCTTCCAAAAGGCAGGACTTGATTCCCTCCTCGATGTATGGGGGGACCACCTCAAGGAAGCAATAGCCTGAGACGTGATAGTTTCCCTTTTGTTTTACCTTGTCACATATGTATTGGAGCTCGTGCCTGACATCGTCCTCATGGCTTCCCCTATCTATTAACAACAGTCCTCGCTTCATTTTACCATCCTCGCAATCGCAATGGTAAGATTTGGGGGGAATTTCTGCTTTTCAACTACAAGCCTTCCGCCAGAACTCTTGATGGCAGAGGCCTCAGATACACTGGGTGTTCCCTCCAATGTCTGGACCACCTCTGAGGGGTTTGGTATTGTAATC
>JAGWGO010000108.1 GCA_028867395.1 Nitrososphaerota archaeon
GATCAAATGCACCGTACAATTCCTCAGCTTCCTCTGGAGTCAATATGCTAGCCATTGCTTGTTTTAGCATCTTTGTCAATTTCTGTAATAGAAATGCCCTGTCTGTTTCTGTTCTCTGTCTAACCTGCTCTCTGATTTGTTCACACGTGGTCTCATGCTAGTCTCGTCTCTTCGATATGTGATATCAAGTGACTTTAAAAATTGATTCATACCATCTGCTTTGGACATAGGGGCAGTGGCATGGCCTTCTCTACCAGGATTGCCATGAAAGATTACAAGCGAGTCTGAAATCAAGTCCATCAACTGAATGTCATGATCAATTATTATTGCTGATTTTCCATAAGAGCGGACAAACCTTTGAATCAACTTTGCCATAGCTATTCTGTCTTCTACATCGAGAAACGCAGAGGGCTCATCAAGGGCGTAGAGGTCTACTTTTTGTAGTAAGCAGGCAGCAATTGCCACCTTTTGCAATTCTCCCCCTGACAGATTCCTAACGGATTTGTTGTATAATTTTTTTATTTTCATTGGCTGCAAAATTATCTCTTCTTCTGTTGTTCCATCTATTCCGCCTTTGTTTGCTTTCTCTAATAACGCAATGACTTCCACATCATAATCATTTGAGAGATATTGTGGTTTGTAAGCTATCTTGATTTTAGTATCGACTGTGCCAGAATCTGGCTTGTCAACCCCAGCTATCATTTTCATCATTGTAGTCTTTCCTAATGCATTGGCACCAACTATTCCAAGCACCTCGCTTTTTCGAACTCTGCCTGCTTTAACTGTTAATGAAAAATTAGGAAATTTCTTTTCCAAAGAGGGATATTCTATAATGTTCTCAGTCATGACAAACTCATCAGTTGAGGTAGATGCATCAAACCTAAACGCAGCATCTCTAAACCTCACATTCTCATTTGGGAGGTATCCATCCAAGAAGACGTTTATTCCCACTTTTGTTGAGAGGACATTTGCAACTATGCCATATGCTGCTGGCTCGCCATAAATAATCTCTATAAAGTCGCTTAGATAGTCAAGCAAGGTGAGGTCATGCTCTACCACCATGACGCTTTTTCCAATCTTTGCCAAGTTATGAATAACCCGTGCAACTCCCATTCTCTGAAAGACGTCATTATAGGAGGACGGTTCGTCAAAAAAGTAAAAATCAGACTCTTTTGATGCTGCCACTGCTACTGCAATTCTCTGCAACTCCCCCCCACTTAATTCTGGCAACCTAGTCTCAAGCGCATTTTGCAAACCAAGTTCTTGCACAAGTTCGGGAATCTTGTTCCGTTCATCATACTTTTCAAGTAACTCTTTTGCAGTTCCATCAAACGCCTTTGTAAGGTTGTACACTTGTTGTGGTTTTATTGAAGCTTTCAACTCTTTATTGGCAATTTTTTCAAAGTGGAACTTTAGTTCTGTACCATGAAAATTCTTTAAAATTTCATCCCATTGTGGAGGAGAAGAGTAATTGCCTAGATTGGGCTTTAAATTTCCAGAAAGAACCCCAACGACGGTGCTTTTTCCTATACCGTTTCTTCCAAGCAAGCCCATTACTTGGCCTTTCTTCAGTGTGGGAACGCGATATAATCTAAAAGCATTCATTCCATACTGGTGAATCTTGTCTGATTTCAGTTCCTCAGCAAGGTTGACGATTGTTATGGCATCAAAAGGACAAACTTTGACGCAGATACCACATCCATTGCAGATATTTTCATCGATCTGAGCTTTGGCAGTCTCCTCATTCAGAATTATACAGTCTGCTCCTGATTTGTTGACAGGACAGTACTTAATGCACTCAAGTCCGCATTTCTTTGTCTGGCAGGCGTCTTTATCAAGAACTGCCACTCGATGGGTCATGGCTAATCACGCCTTCCTTAATTTATATCTCTATCAAGCAAGATTAATACAGAACATTATTGGTTGGAATTATCAAGCCGGCCATAGCGTTGGGGTCCGACCCGGTCCCATTCCGAACCCGGAAGTCAAACCCAATGTCGCTACTGTGCTACTAAGGTGCGAGAGCCCTTGGGAAGCAGTAGTGCTGGCGCCTTTTCTTATTCCAAAGCGACTGAATTTGGGGTTCCTTTCCATACTGTTTGTGTTACAATATTCTTGTCTACACCTTTCTTCTTAGCGTCGTCTGGAAAACTGTCTACGTATTCTGATATCATGTTCCTTACTGTCTGGTCAATCTCTTCCAACGAGGTTATGTCAGTGAATAGGTATGGAATCTCAGTACATCCCACCACATATCCATTGGCGTTTGGAGTAATGGTAAAAGTCAATTTAGGCAGCCTTGGTGACCTTGCCATGTATTGTCTATATGGTGACAAAGCCTAAAAAAGATCTTGTTTATTTTCATACCTGTTGACCAATTGTGCAATTTGTGGAGAAAAGTTCGTCGATGATATAAGATTCCTAAATCACATGATGGAAAAACATGGTTTTAGGAATCCGAATGATGGTACCCCCGACAGAAACAGCAGGGGTTACTGATTCGATATATTGTACTAAACTAGAAAGTTACTTTAGTCGTATCTTTTGGCTGTTCGAAAGAAGCGTTTTTGTTCTCATAAAAAATGCCATAGGAGTTTTGCAATCGTCTCCGTAAATCAAAGGAACATCTTTGAATGGCACTTTTCTAGATCTGCTTGTTAATATGGAAAATAACAGTGGGAAAACTCCTGCTCTTCCGCCATATGCTACTTTGTCTGTTACGAACCAAAACATTCTGGTAGGATCATAGTCTTTTGGAAAGATCTCTGCCTTGATCTTCTTACCAATATCTGTATAATGACCTACAATTAGGATCTTCTTTCCAGCAAACGACTTTACTACGCTAGCAAAATTTGAACAGTGATAACATCTGTCATCATAAATCAATATGGGAGAGATCTCCTGGATGTTCATACCTCTAAGTAGTTAGCTTTGAATTAAAATTTTGTGACAATATGCTCTGATCTACTGCTATCTGAAAATAACTTTTTATTGTCTTCAAATAGCCTAAAATTTATGAATTTGAGTTCATACAACGAGTATCTGAAAATTCAAATTTTTGAACAGACATGGGCCTAAATTACTATCACGTTTTAAAAAGAGTAAGGGAAGCAAGAAAACTAGTCATAAAGGGCACAACCGCAGCTGGCTCTGGACATCCAGGAGGATCATTTTCTATGGCAGAAATTATGGGATGCATATATTCCAAATTCTTAAGATACGACCCAAAAAACCCGCTCTGGCTAGAAAGAGATAGGTTAGTTCTATCCAAGGGTCATGCATCTCCTGGACTTTTTTCTAATTTGGCCGTTGCAGGTTATTTTGACAAGTCTGAGATTGAAACCTTAAGGAAATTTGGAAGTAAACTGCAAGGACATCCAGATTTCAAGTGTCCTGGAGTAGAATTCTGCGGAGGCTCTCTTGGACTAGGCTTGTCGTTTTCAATTGGCATGGCACTTGCAGCAAAGATGGATGTCAAAAATCATCATATTTACACCATAATTGGAGATGGAGAGTCTGATGAGGGGCAGGTGTGGGAAGCAGCCATGGCAGCCTCAAAGTTTAGACTTGACAACCTAACAGTCTTCCTTGATAGAAATTTCATTCAACAGGATGATTATACAGAAAGGATCATGCCACTTGACGAAGAATTAATCGGTGACGATATTTCTGAGATGTGGAAAAATGCAGCTAGGTGGAAGGTGGGAGATAAATGGAGATCATTTGGATGGAACGTTTTAGAAATAGACGGTCACAGAATAGAGCAGGTTGAAAGAGCAATAAACTCGGCACTGCAAACTAGAGGTACTCCCTCCATAATAGTGGCGCGCACCATCAAAGGAAAATCTGTTGAACATATGGAAGACAATCCAAAATGGCATGGAGTTGCCCCAAACCCGAAGATCTCACCTATAATAGATCTTGAAATAGATTGCCAATTTCTCATATCCCCATCCATTATTGCAGGTGATATGAGCAATCTAGAAAATGAAGTAAAGCGAGCCGCGCATGGAAGATCTGACTTTATCCACCTTGATGTCATGGATGGAAGGTTTGTTCCAAACACAACGTTTGATCATGAAAAAATAAAGCAACTCAGACCTATAACCCAAATACCGTTTGACACTCATTTGATGATAAACGAACCTGTAAAACATGTTAGAGACTATGTCAACGCTGGCAGCGATGTCATTACAGTTCATGCGGAGGTTTGCGATGAATCAAGTTTTGGAGAAATTCATGATATTTTACGCTCAAATGAGGTGAGCGTGGGGCTTGCAATTAATCCTGAAACAGAACTTCCATCATGGTCAGAGAAATTCATTGCAGATTTGGACCAGTTAATAATAATGTCAGTCGTTCCGGGAAAATCTGGTCAAAAATACATAGAATCAACCCACGAAAAAACCCAAAGAATATCAAAATTCCTTGTGGAAAGAAACTTCCAAGGTCTAATTGAGGCCGATGGAGGGGTAGATTTGACAAACGTTGAATCATGCTTTCTTGATGGGTCTAGAGTATTTGTTGGAGGTAGTGCCATAATGGGTCAGAAAGATGTGCGGCTCGTGATAACGGAATTTCGAAAGCGCTTGATGCATGCAAGGAGAACCCTTTTGATAAAAAAAGCCCATAGTCTTGGCGGATCTGAACTTGTTACCAAGTGGATAGACCTTCATGAGGTTGGCAAGAAAAAGTCTGAACTTTTACAAATTGCAAAGGATTCCGGATTCACATGACTGAATTTGCTGATATGAGGACAGTTTATGGTGAAACCCTACTCAAGATAGGTGAAGAGAACCCAGACATAGTCGTAGTGGGAGCAGATACGACTGATTCGCTCAAAACAAAACCATTTGGAAAAAAATTTCCAAATAGGCTTTTCAACGTCGGTATTGCGGAAGGAAACTTGATAACAATTGCAGCTGGTCTTGCAAACGAAGGCAAGATTCCTTTTGCAAGCACATACGCTGCATTTCTGCCAGGTAGGTGTGTTGATCAGATAAGAAATACCATTGCCTATCCTACACGAAATGGTAAAAGTGGATTAAATGTAAAGATGGTTGTTTCTCACGGTGGACTCAGCGTGGGAGCAGATGGTGGATCTCATCAGCAGATTGAAGATATAGCAATAATGCGTTCTATTCCAAACATTCGGGTCTTAATTCCTGCTGATACGGTCGCAGTGGGGAAGCTCATATCATTAATCTCACAGCTATATGGTCCATTTTACATGAGGATGGCAAGATCAAAAACGTCAGTCATACATTCACAAACTCAAGAATTTCAAGTAGGAAAGGGAATAGTATTGCGAGAAGGCTCTGACTGTACCATCGCAGCGTGTGGAATCACTGTACCGATGGCTCTTGAGGCAGCCGATGCCTTGAAACAAGAAGGAATCTCTAGCAGAGTGATAGACATGTTCTCGATCAAACCAATAGATTCTGAACTTTTGGAAAAAGCTGCACGTGAGACAGGAGGAATCGTTACATGTGAGGAGCACAACATAATGGCAGGCTTTGGCTCTGCTGTCTCAGAAGTCATATCAGAAAAGTATCCAGTTCCTATGAGAAGAATAGGAGTGAGAGACCAATTTGGAGAATCTGCTAGAGATAGTGAAGTTCCACTACTCTTAGAAAAACATGGTATAACATCAATTCATATAGCTAATGCTGTTAAAGATATCAGGAGTAAGAAATAATGAAAATATTCCTTGACACTGCAAATCTTGCTTCGATAAAAATGTACAATGATATGGG
>JAGWGO010000109.1 GCA_028867395.1 Nitrososphaerota archaeon
AAAGAATAGTGAACGCAATAAATGGCAAAGAATTTGAAGGGACATTATTTAGAGGATGAATATGGAGTATTTGATTCTGGTAGACAGTAACGATAATCCTATAGGCAGCGAGGAAAAAGTAAAATGTCATCTACCGAATGGAAAGCTTCACAGAGCATTTACAATCCTGCTATTCAACGGAGAAGGAAAACTATTGTTAACACAGAGGAGTATGAGCAAGATGCTTTGGCCTGGGGATTGGGACGGAACAGTTGCCAGTCATCCCAGACAGTCTGAGACATACGTGTCTTCTGCAGAAAGAAGGCTTCCTGAAGAACTTGGGATAAGTTGCAAGTTGGACTACTTGTTCAAGTTTGAATATCATGTTCCATACAAGGATATTGGTTCTGAAAATGAGGTTTGTGGTACTTTAATAGGTACTGTAAACGATCCTGGAAAGATCAAGATCGTAGAAGATGAGATCTCTGCAATAAAGTGGATTTCGTTTGACGAACTTTTTTCTGAAATTGAGAAATCACCGCAAAACTTCTGTCCTTGGATGCTTGTTGCATTATACTTTCTTTCTGAATCAAAGGATGACGTGTCAGAATCTCACAAGGAAATTCTTAAAATGTGGAATAAGGATGGAATGAAAAATCGTCTAATGGGTCCTTTGAAATATCATTTTCCAGATAACCAATGGGAGTTGAAAAAGGAACGCGATTAGAGGACATTGTAAAAAATACAAAAAAGATCGATATGTTTCTTTTGTCTAGGCTAAAGGGAGAGCCTTCTGATCTATACAAGGCTGCTAGGTACTTGATAGAACATGGCGGAAAACGTCTCAGACCATACCTTGTTCTGAAAAGTTGTGAACTTTTGGGAGGATCCGTAAGACAGGCAATCCCTGCAGCATCAGCCGTTGAAATGGTACATAATTTCACGCTAGTTCACGACGACATAATGGATAATGATGAAGTCCGACATGGTGTCCCTACAGTTCACACAAAATTTGGAATTCCTGTTGGAATCTTGGCGGGAGACCTCCTTTTTTCGAAAGCTTTTGAAATCATATCTAATTCTGGCAGCCAGATTCCAAAACAAGTGCGCCTTTCACTTGTGGCTACCCTTTCAAAATCATGCAGTGAGGTATGCGAGGGTCAAGTGTTAGACATAAGCATGGCCAAGTCAAAGGCGATCCCCTCAGAATCACAGTATACAACAATGATAGAAAAAAAGACCTCATCTCTATTTGTTGCATCTTGTGCAATGGGGGCCATTTCCGCAAACACCACGCAATCAGATGTGAATAAGCTTTCGACCTATGGTAAAAATCTAGGAATATCTTTCCAGATAGTTGACGATTTGATCGGCATAATAGGAGACCCTAATATTACAAAAAAACCAGTTGGAAATGATATCAGAGAAGGGAAAAAATCTCTGCCCATCCTTTTAGCAATAAAGATTGCAAAAGGAAAAGAGAAAAAGACAATTCTAAATGCATTTGGCAACTCAGTAATTTCAAAGATAGAGATGGAAAAAACGGTCGAAATAATATCCAACCTTGGCATTGAAAATATGGTTCGAAAGAAAGCCTCATACCATTTGGATACTGCAAGAAAAGCAATTTCAAGATATGATAATTCTACAAGAGAAGACCTGCTCTCCTTGTTGGATTTTGTAGTAGAGAGGAGTCTATAATTGGATGATGAATTAAGAAAAATAATACGTGGAATTGCCTTGTTAAATGCTTCAGAACATGGTGGAAAAACAAGAAGCGACTCAGTAATTTCAAAGGTAGCAGGTTCAAAACCAGAGCTTAGAGAAAAAATCAAGGAAATAATACCTGTTATTTCAGAGATAGTAAGTACGGTAAATGCAATACCTTTAGTATCACAAAAGTCTGAGCTTGAATCCAATTTTCCTGAATTATTAGTAGCAAAACCAAAACAGGACAGAACCGGTTTGCCACCTCTCGAAGGGGCAGAGCAAGGGAAAGTAGTCACAAGGTTTCCCCCAGAACCAAATGGGTATCCACATATTGGACATGCAAAGGCTGCAATAATAGATGAAGAATATGCAAAGATGTATGGTGGAAAGCTCATCTTCAGATTTGATGATACAAACCCGGAGAATGAACGATTAGAATATTATGCTGCCATAAAGGTTGGACTTGATTGGCTAGGCGTAAAGTATGATCAGGTAAAAAACACTTCGGATGATATTGAGATTATTTACAAAAAAGCAGAAGAATTCATTCAAGATGGATATGCCTACGTCTGCACTTGTAATAAGGAAAGCATAAGTAAAAACAGAAGAGAAATGACTGCGTGCAAATGCAGTTTGGGAGATCTTGCACAGAACATGAAACGTTGGAGAAACATGTTTGAAAAATTCAAACCCGGAGAAGCAATTGTGAGATTTCGAGGAGACATGTGTTCAGAAAATACGGTAATGAGAGATCCTACACTTTTAAGAATAATAGACGAATCACATCCCATTCATAAAACAAGATATCGAGTATGGCCAAATTATGATTTTGCAGTAGCAATAGAAGATAGCATTGACGGAGTGACGCATGCATTTAGAACAAAGGAATATGAACTCAGAAATCAACTCTATTATGAAATTCTTGACAAGCTCAAGATGAGAAAACCAAAAGTTCTGGTGTTTTCCAGATTGGAGTTTGACGGTATGCCAGTATCAAAAAGAATATTGAAACCTCTTGTACAAGAAGGCAAAGTTTCTGGTTATGATGATCCTAGGCTACCCACACTGGAGGCAATGCGCAGAAGAGGAATTGTTCCAGAAGCAATCAGAAAGTTTGTGCTTTCTTTAAGTTTTACAAAATCTGACACTCTGGCACCATTTGAGACTCTAGAATCTTTTAACAGAAAAATCATTGATCCTACAAGTATACGACTTTTCATAGCAGTCAACCCTACAAAAGTAATAGTAAAAAACAACGCACTGACAGAAATCGAGATTCCAAACCATCCACAGAGAGACATGGGCAAAAGGAAAATTCAACTGGATGGATCTTTTTTCATACCAGGCGATGATGCAAAATCCCTCAAGGTTGGAGACGAGATACGATTGCTTGATCTGTATAATGTCAAGATTACCAAGGTGGATTCCAATATTGAGGCTGAGATGACAGACGCCACATTCAAGCCCGAAATTTCAAAGATCCAGTGGATTCCCGCACAAAATGCGGTAAAAATAGAGGTATTGATTCCAAAAATTCTTTTTGTAAACGATCAATTCAATGAAAATAGCTTGGAAGTTCAGCAAGCTTTGACTGAACCTTACTACTTAGAATTAAATGTGGGTGCAGAAATTCAGTTCGTAAGATACGGATATTGCAGGAAAGATTCTGCAAATCAAGTCATATACACGCATAAGTGAATAAAATGAAGATTGCCAGATTACTGAAAGAAAATATGGAAACATATGGATTTGTCGATGGAGACAAAGTTCTAACAAGGGAGAGCATGACTGCACAAACTGGAATCCCTATACCACAGGGCATTAAGGATTTTTTGTTTGATGGATGGTATGACGAGATAAAACAAAAAGCCTCACAGATGAATTACGATAACAAGTTATCAGATTTCAAAATCCTACCGCCGATTCCTAATCCATCAAAAATAATTTGTCTTGCCTTCAATTACAAAGATCATGCTAAAGAACAGAATTTAATTCCTCCAGATGAACCTGCTATCATAATAAAACCAAGGTCAACTCTTAATGGAGCAAAATCAGACATAATATGCCCCTCATTTGTTTCAAAACTTGATTATGAAATAGAGCTTGCATTGATAATTGGAAAAGACTGTAAAAACATCTCGGAGGATGATGCAAGAAAAGCAATATTTGGATATATGATCCTAAATGATACATCGGCTAGAGACATCCAAGCAAAAGACAAACAATTTACTCGTGCAAAAGGATTTGACACGTTTGCACCATGTGGTCCATGGATAACTACTTCTGACGAAATACCCGATCCGCAAAATCTCAAGATGATGACTAAGGTCAATGGTACCATCAGGCAGAATTCTTCAACTTCCAACATGCATCTTAAAGTAAACTCAATAGTTTCCATTCTAAGTAGGGTCATGACCTTAGAAAAAGGCGACATTATATCTACAGGGACTCCTGCAGGCGTTATGCTAAACAAACCTGATGCCGTATTTTTAAAACATGGCGATAAAATAGAGATGGAGATAGAACGTCTGGGAAAATTAGAAAACATGGTCAAGTTTGTTTAAAAAAATATCATAATATTTGTTGATCACTAAAATTATTAAGAGTCATAAAATTAATCACATTATGGGAAAAATAATTGTAGGTAAAACCGGAGATTTACTACCTGGCAAGATGCAAAAAATAGCGGCTGATGGAAAAGAGATTCTAGTAGCCAACATAAATGGTAATTTTTATGCAGTAGATGACACTTGTACTCATGCAGGTGCTAGCCTTTATGAGGGAGAACTGGAAGGGGATACACTAACTTGCGGATGGCATGGAGCAAAATTTGATTGCAAAACAGGAAAACTATCTGCTTTTCCTGCTAAAATAAAGGATTTACATTCATACAAAACAGTGGTAGAATCAGACAACATCTTTTTGGAAATATGATGCAAACTTTATAAAATAAGCACAATTAGTTAGCGTGATCCGTGATGACAGAAAAGAAAAATCCAAATATCGAAACTCTTAATGCAGCAATTTCAACTCTAGAAGAAATAGCTGCTAATCCTTCTACACCCAAGAACATCAAGAAAGGCCTTACAGATCTTGTCGTTGAGTTAAAAAAACCTGATTATTCTGTTTCTGTAAGAGCTGCTAATGCAATTAGTGCTCTTGACGATATAACACAAGACCCTAACATGCCATCATATGTGAGGGTGACTTTGTGGCAAGCAGTATCTACACTTGAAAGAATAAGGGAATAAATTTAGCATAGAGATTCATTTATTCGTGAAAATAGAAGAATATCTGAACACCCTTCCTAAATCAATCATGACAGGGGAGGATGTCGAATTGCAAGATAGTACTCTAAGAGAGATTTTTGAATTTGCATCATTAGGTAAAAATGATGTTTTTTATCACTTGGGCTGTGGCAAGGGCAATAGTATTTCTATTGCTTTGGAAGAATTCAGTGTAAAAAAAGCAGTAGGAATAGATAACAATAGCGAAAAAGTTTCATCTGCAAAAAAGATGCTAGAAGAAAAGCATCTTTCAGACTGGATTTTAAAATGTGAAAATGTTTTAAATTCAGACATGGATGATGCGACAGTCATTCTTTTTTGGTTTTCAGACTTTTCAATAGCAGAAAAAATGACTTCCAAATTTGCTATGCTCAAAAATGGTTGCAAAATCATAACTATATGGGGACCTCTTCCAGGGAATCTACCTGACAAAGTCGAATTTCCGTATATCATGAACACAGTTCCATTTAGAAAGGCAAATAGCTTAAAGGAACAAACCATGGAGGTATTTGGAACTGATTGTATAGATTTTGTTACCGCATGGGAATTTGCAGAAAGGTACTCAAAAGCAATAGCATTCAAAAATTCAGAAAATGATAGATTTCTAACCGTGCTTCAAACTCTTGTGATCTGGATTAACGCAAAGAACCTTGGAATTGCATGCGGTGATGAGATCCCTGTACCTATAAAAAACTACTTTGGAATACTGAAGACCTATTTTAATATAGAAATGGAACACCTGTTAAATCTTGATTCATCGTAGAGTCATGTTTTTAT
>JAGWGO010000110.1 GCA_028867395.1 Nitrososphaerota archaeon
GTGTGACCATCCTTTGCTTCCACGTATGTATCGTATACATGAATTTCCATGTTTTTGATGGGCAGAAAAGGGATATTTATTCTAAATCATGCAGGTTTTTATTGTGATGCACAGGGTAACAGTCGATCTACTCAAGATAAAGAAGATCATGCTAGAACTTGATGACACAATTGCGCCCAAAACGATCAAATCACTTCTTGGATGCCTCCCATTCGATGTGGGCATAAATGTATGGGGTGAAGAGCTTTACACAGATAAAACTCCAATAAATGTCGGTGCAGAAAATCCCCAGTCTTTAGTAGATCGGATGGATGTAGCGTACTGGCCTCCAGGGAAAGCAATATGCCTCTTTTTTGGACCCACGCCTATTGGCAACGAGGGTGAAATTAGGCCCTATTCTCCTGTGAACGTGATAGGAAAGATAAAGGAGACAGAAAAGAATTTCATTAAAAATATTCATGCTGGCATGAGAGTGCACTTTAGCCTGTGAATTTTTTTATAAACGACCAGTTCTGGCTCACAGAATCTTTTTACGCTACCTATGTGTATATTTGCCGTTGTGGGGTCAAAAATCCGGGTTCAAGTGTAAGGATTGTAGTGCGACCTTTGTAGATAAGGAGCACTTTGAACGACATAAAAGAAACATACACAAGCAATAATGCTAAAGAACTCGCACATTGATTGGGATAATTGTAGATTCCAAAATATATGCTCTAAATTCGTCGTTTACGTTTGAGTAGATTGCCCACGGAATTGGATTAACCTCCATGTATTGCTTGTCTGTCGAGGAAGGGTATGCAGGTGAATCTGGATGTGAATGAAATATTGCTATTACCTCCATGTTTTTCTTCTCAGACTCTTGATATGCTTTGATTAGCTCCTCATTTGATATTGTAAAATTAACTGGTGATGGGGCTGCATTCTTTGTTAGAAATATCTCAGCTACTGAAAATCGTCCATCTTCGATTCTTCCAAACAATATGGCGCAAGATTCGTTTGGCTCGTTTTGCTTTGCGTGTTTTTTTAGAATGTCAAAGTGAATTTTGGAAAGAATTAGGTCTCTTTGTAAAGTCATCCTACTATAATTTTTCCAGTCATCCATGGATGGACTGTACAGAAGTATGAAGTTGTGCCTGCTGCTGTAAATGTATGTTTGAAAGTGTTGCCAGGTTTGATAAGTCCGGAGTCAAATTGCCCAGATGGTCCAGCAGTTGGGTCACCGCTTGTTACAGTGTGTGCGGAGCTATCTTGGTTTGTCCAGATTACTGTTGTACCAACTTTGACTGAGAGGCTTGCTGGATCAAAATATTTCTGTCCTGCACTTTGTGTGGATGCTCCCTTTGAGATGGTTACATTTGCTATTATTGGTTGAGTGATCATTATCTTACCTGTCATAAACGGGTGGACTGTGCACATGTAGTCATATTCTGTTGCATTGAGCTTCGATGTATCAAGTGAGTATGACTTGCCAGCTGCAATCAAACTTGAATCAAATGTTGCACCAGCATCTGCCGCACTTGTTACAGTATGTGGTACGGTATCATTGTTGGTCCACTTTATTATATCGCCTTTTGGAACTGTAACTGTGTTTGGAGTAAAGTTAGGATTTCCTTTGATGGATGAATTAACTGGAATGTTGACCATAATGACTGGTGCCGTAGGCAATGTTGCGTTTGCCGCCGTCGCATTCGTTTCATTTTGTGTATGTAGAGAGAATTGAGCTCCTGGTCCCAAAAATCCAAAGGCAGTATAGGATCCAACTCCTACTGCCATTGCTGCCACGAATATTACTGCTACTGGTTTGAAGTATTTTTGCATCTTCATCGAAGTAAATCCTATGACAATAGTTGGAATGATTATGATTATCAAAACCCCGATAAATCTTGGCATTGACGTAATGACCGTGTTGAGACTTAGTGCATATACGCCAACAGAGCCTGCGATTCCAAATATTACAAGAGTTGTGGCCTTTGCTCGTCCGCTGGTTGACACTCCTCCGTTTAGAATTCCAGCAGAAAGAAATACCATGCCCATGATCATGGTTAGACCTGAGAGTGCCTGCATTCCAGTAAGGAAGGTATTGGCTATTCCAAGGTAAGACAAGATGACTCCTGAAAGACCAATGGCAGTTAGGCCCATGCCTGGCATCATGAGGTCCCAGTCACTCATCGTAATAGCTCGATTAAGTGAGGTACTTAATTCTTTTGACCTACCGTGATAAGCTTCGAAGAAATTAAATTCCCAGCAGACCCGCTAAGCCTAGTGGGATTAAAAGAAGTACTGGAAATATCAAAACCACGTATAGTAGTTTTACTAGTAATTACCGCGATTACCTCGATGTATGCAGCAAGCAAGCTAATAGGCCCTCAGCTTAACTACCTGAGTTTACTGCATCTTATTGTTGCAGGATCGCTTTCTTCTGCGGGATCGAGTGCTCTCAATCATTACTACGATCGAGACATAGATCCATTGATGAAAAGAACTAGCAAGAGACCAATCCCGTCAGGCCGAATGTCTGCAAGGAATGTTTTGATATATGGTCTTGTTGTTAGTGCGATCTCAGTAATTTATGCATGGTTTACTCTAAACCCTCTTTCAACATTCTTCATTGCACTTGGAATCTTCTTCTATGTGATAGTGTACACTGCTTGGCTCAAACGCACGAACTCTTCAAACATTGTAATTGGAGGGTTTGCAGGAAGTTGTGCCTCGATGGCAGGATGGTCTGCAGCTACCGGATCTATGGACATACTTGGAGCGCTGGTAGGCATCCTTGTATTTGCATGGACTCCGTCCCATTTTTGGTGTCTTGCAATGAAGATAAGAGACGACTATGCAGAAGCGCATGTTCCAATGTTGCCTGTACTCATTGGAATGCAAAAGACATCAAAATACATCCTAGTCAACACCGCTATACTGCTTCCATATTCATTAGCACTTGTGGCGTTCGGACTGGGATACGTCTATCTTGTAATTGCTGCAGTTTCAGGAGGACTCATGTTGTTGTATCACTACAAACTTACCAAGACTCCAACATCCGACTTTGCGTGGAAGGCGTACAAGGTTACAGCGCCATATCTTACGATAATATTTGTAGGGATTGCACTTGACGCCGCATTTCACTTTCCAGTGATTCACTAATTATTCCTATATCTCTTCTTGTTCTACGCCCGGAAATCCAGCTTCGTATTCTCTTTCTAGTGTTTCCTGATTTTGTTTTTCAATCTCATCCTCGTCTGATTCTTTTACTGCAATCTCTATTCTTCTTTCATCTTTTGTCAGCCATGTGACCTTGATGAGGCCGTAAATCTCGAGATTGAGCAGTGTCTTGTTAAACTCGTCCTCTGGTATTGAAATTCCGGCCTTTATCAGTGCCTTTGAGAGCTCAGAATCTGTCATAGAGCCCGCATTTTTTACTATCTCATATATTGAATTTCTAAGTGGCATTGTTGTCATATCTAACCGTAAAATGCTTTATCAATTGGCTTTGGTAGGGCGTATGATATATTGTCTTTGATTGACGTGTACCAATCCTCAACACCTTTGGTAATGGATGGTTTGACTACCTTTAATGCTGCGGCAAAGTCAACACTGTTTATCTTGGGTGAGTTGTTCCTCATTGCTTGCACAGCAGCTTCTCTGCATACTGCTACAAGGTCTGCCCCTGTGTATCCCTTTGTTGAAAGCGCAATCTCCTTCAAGTCAACATCTCCTGAAAGTGGCATCTGTCTTGTGAGTGCCTTGATTATCTCAAATCTTCCTTTTTCCTCTGGCGGCGGAATGAACAGTATCAAGTCCAAACGCCCTGGTCTTAGCAATGATGGGTCTATCAAGTCAGGTCTGTTAGAAATTCCAACTACGACCACTCTAGCTGCTCCTCCATCTTCCATCTCGGTGAGCAACTGACTGAGAAGTCTTTCCCCAACCCCGCTCTCTTCTAGTGATTTTGATCTTGCAAGCGAATCCAATTCGTCAAAAATTATGATGCATGGCGATGAAGCTTTTGCTTTTCTAAAGATCTCGCGTATTGCTTTTTCAGACTCTCCTACCCACTTTGAAAGTATCTCAGCTCCTCTAACCAATATCATGTTTCCACCGCTCTCCGTTGCAAATGCTCTTGCAAGCAATGTCTTTCCACAGCCGGGTGGTCCGTAGAGGAGTGCTCCCTTGGGAGGTTTAATGCCCATCTTTTGAAACTTGGCAGGTTCTTTTATAGCTGTGATCAAATTGTCATTTAGCGTTCGCTTGGCATCATCTAAACCGCCCACATCCTTCCACCATATCTTTGGGCTCTCAACGTAAAACTCTCTCATTGCTGTGGGAACAATCTCATGCGTTGCATCGTAAAAGTCCTGCAGGTGTATTGTTAGCTTTTGCAGTACCTCATGAGATATCTTCTCAGTCTCCATCTCTAGCTCAGGCAGAAAAGTTCTGAGTGCTTTCATTGCAGCCTCTCTACAAAGTGACTTGATGTCGGCTCCTGTGTAACCATGAAGTTCTGCCGCCAAAGTTTTCAACTCAACATCGTCCCCCAATGGCATCCCGCGTGTATGAATCTGCAGAATCTCAAGTCTGCCGTCTGCATTGGGCACTGATATCTCAATCTCTCTGTCAAATCTGCCAGGTCTTCGAAGGGCTGGGTCTACACTCTCTGGTCTGTTGGTCGCACCAAGTACTATGACATTTCCTCTGTCTGTTAGACCATCCATCAGCGCTAACAGCTGTGCGACGACTCTTTTCTCGACATCTCCATACGCTTCTTCTCGTTTTGGAGCAATCGCATCAATCTCATCGATAAATATTACACTTGGCGCGTTGTCTTTTGCTTCCTTGAATATGTCTCGCAGTCTTGCCTCTGTCTCTCCATAATATTTGTTCATTATCTCAGGACCGTTTATGGAAAAGAAATTTGCCTCAGACTCGCTTGCGAGTACTTTTGCAATCAAAGTCTTTCCACATCCTGGCGGACCATACAGTAAGATTCCACTGTGCGGCTCTATGTTTAGCTGAGTGAATACCTCGGGATGTTTTAGAGGAAGTTCTACAATCTCCCGCATTCTGTTTATCTGTGCTCTTAACCCGCCTATCTCTTCGTATGTCACTCGAATCTTTTTGTCAACTGAGGCCTCAGTCAAGATGGTAAGCGAAGTGCCACGTTCTATCTTGACTACACCTTTTGGAGCAATTTTGTGAATCTTAAAGTCCATAGAGTTGCCAAGTATCATAACTGATATCTCATCACCCTCTGAAAGTGGCAAGCCCTTGAGTCTATTTTTGACAAAATCTGTGAATTCCTTATCTACCGTGACATTTCCGTTAACTGGCATCAAGACAACCGTTTTTGCTGGCTTTGCAGTGACCTTTCTTACGTTTACAAGATCGTTTATTCCAATTCCGACATTTTTCCTTGTCTGGCCATCTATTCGTATCATGTCTGGCGCTTTGTTATCGTCGTCGGCGGGCCATACTATTGCACAGCTAGATTTTTTACCGATTATCTCTATCATGTCGCCTGGTTCTACTTTTAAAAATTCCATTGCCTCTGGTTCTATTCTGGCTCGTCTCTTACCTACATCCCTCTGTTTTGCCTCTCCCACGCGCATCTGGAGCAGATCGTCTTTTCTAACCAAGTAGACACCTACTTTGCATCTACAGAGGCTCGACTTATTCCAAGTACTTCGAATTCTCCCACGCCGTCAATCGAACGAACACTATTTTCAAGTGAGTCCATCTGTCCTTCCTTATCTTCTA
>JAGWGO010000111.1 GCA_028867395.1 Nitrososphaerota archaeon
TGGCAATTCTTTTGATAATTGGATTTGGAGCGCACAATACAACAGAAGGATTTGGAATAGCAGGACCTCTCACGGGAGTATTGAAAAAACCGACTGTCCGATTTCTACTCTTGGCAGGTCTTGTGGGGGGCGGGCCGACATTTGTTGGAACGGTCTTGGGGAGCCTGATCTTCTCAAACGTAGCATACATTCTTTTTCTATCAATTGCCGGTGGTGCATTGATTTACGTTACAATGATGATGTATAATGCAGGAAGAAAGCAGACTACAAATGAGATTCTGATGATTGGCATCTTCGTTGGAGTCTGCGCTGGGTTTGTCACTGATCTTATAGTGACATTGGGAGGCGCGTGATTTTATGGCATCTAAAATCTACATACTGTTTGGCATTATCATTGCGCTTGCGTCGGCGCTTACCGGTATTGCTGTTTATACATTTACTGAAAACTTGCAACAACCGACAACAACAATCCAAACAGCAATACCTACCCAATTTCAAGGTGTCACACGTACGTACTATATTGCTGCAGATGAGGTAAAGTGGAATTATGCTCCTACTGGTATGAATGTAATAACAGGCAAGCCTTTGGCTGATGATCCAATAACCGCGTTCTATACACAAACTTCGGGTGATCAGATAGGCAGCATATATCTCAAGTGCGTATATCAAGGATATACTGATGGTACTTTTACCGCTCTTGAGCCAAAACCAAAATGGCTCGGTATACTGGGGCCGGTTATCCATGCAGAAGTGGGAGACACAATCAAAATAATATTCAAGAACAATTGCCGTATTCCTGTCAGCATGCATCCCCATGGAGTCTTGTATGACAAGGCCTCAGAGGGTGCACCATACGATGACGGAGTGCCAGATTCTGAAAAAGGAGGTGAGGAGGTGCAGCCGGGTGGAAACTTTACGTATGTCTGGCATGTTCCAGAGAGGGCAGGCCCTGGTCCTGATGACCCAAGCTCTATACTGTGGATGTACCACTCGCATGTAAATGAGGTAACCGACACTAGTGCAGGACTAGTCGGACCGATTATAATAACACGACATGGAGAAGCAAATCCTGATGGCACTCCAAAAGACGTAGACAAGGAGTTTGTTGCACTATATACAATATTTAATGAAACCCGTAGTCCATACTTTGAATATAATCTCAATACATTTGCAGGAGAGAATATGTCACAGGTAAACTGGAGTGACCCGAACTTTTGGGAAAGCAACTTAAAGTACTCCATTAATGGCTATATCTTTGGAAATCTGCCTGGATTGGACATGAAACAAAACACGCATGTGCGTTGGTACATAGCTGGCATGGGCGGTGAGAGTGATCTTCATGTACCCCATTGGCATGGAAACACGTTGTTGATGAACGGTGCAAGGACGGACATGGTCGAACTCCTTCCCATGAGCATGAAGACACTTGACATGTATCCTGACAACGTTGGCACCTGGCTATTTCATTGTCATGTAAATGATCACATCATAGGCGGAATGCTGGCACTGTACACTGTAGAGCCAAACAACGGAACACAAGGCAGTGATCCTCCGAGTACAGGAAACCTCAAGATAGGGTTATCAACTTCGCCAAATCCAAATACTGGACAACCCACTCAACTTAAGATTGATTTCTTGGACAGCCAGGCCAATTCACTTCAGGAACATATCGATTACAAGGTTACAATCATGAAAGGAACAACCCAAGTATTCGATACCTCATTCTTACATACTTCGGCGGGCTCTGTTACAATACCTTACCAATTTCAAGATCCTGGAACTTACCATGTGATAGTTGAGGTTGACGGCGTCTGGTTCATGCCAACCTCGCAGACAGCTGACTTTACCATAAATGTTGGAAGTTCGTGAAAATTTCAATTTTCTACACGTGCAAGCGAAATTTGTAGAAATAAATCTGCAATAAAAGAAGTGTAAAATGATAACATAAACCCACTTGTGGTTACTAAGAATTATACCACTAACACTTTTGTATTGTAACTAATGTTGTACTATTTTCTTCTATTAAATTAGAACCTTGATTATCATATTTGAAAATAATCATATGATAGTATATGATACCTTGACGAAGATGAATCTTGAGACAGCAAACCACACCGGTCATCGAGGCACGCATCTCACTTTTGATTCTGTTCCTCTTCTTAGTGCTTGCAGTTGCTTTTCTCGCACTTGTCAATGTGCAAACCATCACTCCTTTACCAAATGAAAAAATCACAGTTGCATTTTTTGTAAGCAAGTTGTTTTTAACATTGGGATAGCCATTTTTTAAAAGTTAACCAGTGAAACTTGTAAAACGTCTTTTATTCACGAATGTCCTTCTTATAATGTTGAAATTTAAGAAATGTCCCTGCAAATGTGGGTGCTTAAGGCAGATAACTAATCAATATTATGAAATATGTATTTTCTGTATTCTTGGAATGCATTTGAGAACCTAACAAATTATTAACCATAATCTAGAGAAACAACTGCCGAAGGTTCCCTTCTAATACGTATATTACCAAAATGTTAAATTGTCTGAAGATTGTCTTTGTAAACAATGACTATTACAATAAGGTTCACGCCTAAAATTAGCTGGAGCGGCTCGTCTTGCCACTCATAAGAACCATTCTTGTACCAATTGATGGTTCCAAAAATTCTATAAGAGGTCTAGTGGAAGCTATTCATATAGCACGGCTTTTTAGGGCAAAGGTAACTGTACTGCATGTCATACCAGGCATTCCTTCAATTCCAATAACAGACACAATGTCTGAATATAGACAAAATATGAAAAAACAGGCAAGGGAGTTTTTTCTGGAGGCAAGAAAGACTGCCCTAAAATACAAGACAAGTCTTACTGAAAAGGTAATTTTTGGGATTCCGCAGGAAGAGATTGCAGACTATGCAAACCATAAAAAATATGATTTGATAGTCTTGGGTGCAAGAGGTTTGAGCTCAATCAAGCAAATCTTTCTTGGGAGTGTGTCAAATGCAACTATTCACAAATCTAAGGTACCAGTTCTCATAGTGAAATAGACATACATCTTGGCATAGTCATTAAATCAGATCATAACAATGAGTTGAAAACAATCTAATCTCAAAACTGATAATCTGCCTAGGATTCTAAATCAAGATGATGTTTATGAAAAATGAATGCTCAGTCTCTCAAAGCAACAGCATCAATAAATCATGTTCATAAACGGCAATATCATCAAAGCCTGATTTAGTTTGTAATTATCAAATATGATATTCTCAATAAGATTATTTAATCTGAAATCATGCTGTTTTGTTGATGCAAGAAATTGGAAAGTTATCCAAAATACTTGTTGCAATAGATGGTTCTGAACCATCAATGAAGGCTGCCGATTTTGCCATCTCAGAAGCGAAAAGAAACAATGCAAAACTGATTGCCTTGAATGTTATCTGTCTTCCAACCTGTTCTTCTGATTATGTCTTCTTACCATATGCTGAAATGGTGGATGCCGGTAAGCAAGAAGCAGAAAAATGGTTTGAAATAATCAGGCATAAAGCACAACAAAGTAATGTCGAGGTAAATACAGATGTTGTTACCGAGTCACGATCAGCTACAGCAGGCATAGTTGACTATGCTGAAAAAGAAAAAGTAGACATGATCATAGTTGGAACAACAGGAAGGTCTGCAATCAAGAGAGTTTTGCTAGGAAATGTTGCTTCTGGTGTTGTTACCTATGCCACATGTCCAGTCATGGTAATAAGATAGAAATATTGTACTCTCTGGCTTGATTATCAATCTTTTCCCTTCTTGGGAATTATCTTCCATGTATTTTATGCCTAGTCTTATCCTCGTGAATGCATTCATCGCCTACGTGCTTGTGCAATTTTTTGTTATGTTCTTCAAACTGTTCTGGTGAACAGCTGCAAACACCTTCGATGCAGGTGCACTCACTTTCCTTTTCATCCATGATAATAGGTAGCGAAAATTCTATTTAAACGAGGCTTGGGCATAATTCTTGTCAAAAATAAATGCTAGTTGCCTAGCATCTGCTTGATACATCTCGGATTCCCTACATTCAATATGTCCTATTTTCTTGCTTAGTCTAACTAAACCAACCCATTCCTTTTAAAAAAATCAACCCGTGGTATGGTTGGTTGGCAAAAAGATACCGTCATCCAATTGCATACAGGTTACGTGAAATTCCGATAAGACAGATCAAAATATGGAGTGACGCACAAGCCAGAAAGCTGGATAAAAGCGGAATTGCAGATCTTGCAAAATCAATCAAGAGTGAGGGACTCCAAAACCCTCCAATGGTACAAAAGAACGGCAAAAACTCGTACCTCTTGATGTCGGGGCAGAGGAGGCTTGCAGCCCTCAAAAGACTCAGGTCAAAAAAGATTCCAGTTCTGGTATTAACAAGAAAGACAGAGTATGAACTCCAAGATGCAAAGGCAGCTTCTGTAATTGAGAACATACACAGAAAGAACATGAATGTAAAGGACATGGCAGCTGCATGCAGTTTTCTTGCAGAAAAGATGGGCAAGTCAAAGGCTGCTCAATCATTAGGCATGTCAATGTCAACATTCAAGAAGTATCATGGGTTTGCAGGAGTGCCAGAAAAACTAAAAGACTTGGTGCCAAAAAAGATCTCACGAGACCAGGCCACAAAACTGTACCTGATCGTACCGGATATTTCAAAGGCTTTGAAGATTGCTCATAGAATTTCAGGACTAGACATACCCGCAAGAAAGAGATACCTTGAGGCGTTATGGTACCATCCCAACGCATCACCCAAAACTCTGATGAAAAAGATCAGATCACTTTCCATACAACAAAACATTTCATTGAAGCTTTCAAAGGGAAAGAGTCGTGGACTTGGTACACAATCTAGGCGTCAGGGACTAGAGCCGCAAGAACTGGCAAACAAGATTGTCTCTGACTGGCTGAAGAAAAGAGGGTACTAGAACTATTCTGTCCTCGACTTCCATGAGAAGAAAGTGGAGTGAAATCTTTTTAATAATCGATGTAATCAATTAGTTTGTTGAAGATTCCTGAGAGATGCCCTATTTGCAGGAAAAAGTTCACAGAACATTCAGAATTACAGGATAAAATTTGTAGGATTATTGCGATAAAAGAATTTGGAACATGCTGCCCTGGATTTGATGTACAATACAGACCTTCTTTCGAATGCAACTGATTGCAAAACTGTAACAAAGCTACGCCAGTTTTTAATTCTCCTTGAATGTATAATATGTGGATAGATTTTGTATCTGGTTAAAAATGCTATTTCTAACAAATGTCTCGCATCATCAACCGAAGAAGCAAACAGTATCCTTAAAACATTACAGATTACTTTTATGCTCTTGTTTACTACACTGCAAAGGTTCATGGCCTCAAAGACATCCCGTCCAACGAAGAGAAAGACATCACGATGTATTCAACTAATAACAATAGTTGGAAAATACATTTTATTATAATCCTTGAGAATCAGAAACCAAATGCAATAATGATTATCATTGTTGATAATCTGCAAGATAACAAATTAACTTGGAACCGCCACTTATGTCATGATAAACCGGTATCTCTTTTACACTGCAGTTTTTGTAATCGTGATTTATGGAATAAGTTTCAGTCTTGCTTACGGATATGCCGATATAGGCCAAATCATGGCAAACAAGTATTATCTCACGTTAAATAACA
>JAGWGO010000112.1 GCA_028867395.1 Nitrososphaerota archaeon
ATAGAAACCAGAACCACTGCTGCCATGCTGCCAAACTCTGGAACTGGGGAAGAGACTTGATTTGAGGGCCCAACTATGACCTCGCCCACCATCCACTTGGATTCTGTCGCAAAGTATCTGACAGTTCCTGGATTTTGGAAAGTAAAGGAGTATGTTTTTGTGGGGTTAATTGGACCGCTGTTAAACACAGTTCCTGCCTGGCCGCTAAAAGGAAGGCCATCGGTTATGGTGTGTGCAACATTGTCATCGTTTGTCCATGTGACAGTATCTCCCGGTGAGATGTTGGTTATGCTTGGGTTAAAGCAAGTGCTTGTCTGCTCGCAGTTCTGACCGGAGCCTGATCCTGGCATGATGGTTACCTGAGCTGTTGCAGCGTGAGCATATGGTATCATTGCAACGGCTACAAAACCAATAACAACTGGAAATAAGAGATAATGGTATCTCATTTTGGATGTTTCTAGAACCAACTTCTACTATATGACCTTGATCTTATGATGCCAACACGCGATATTTTTTAGGAAAATAAATTTCCACCATGATGGGGCTGAACCCACCAAAATGTGGTTTACTTCCTACAGTTTGGTAATCTAATGGTCAAGCTAACAAAAATAGTTTGCGCCAAGATCAGAGACCTTTCTAAATTCTTTTCATACCGATCTAAAAATTGCAACTTGAGATAATGATAATCCAAAATAAATATGACAATATAACAAAAAGTGACACGCGCGCAATAAAAGCAACAATTCCAATCTTTCTAGCCCTTTGTTTATCTTGCACACCTGTTGCAAGTGCAGAACCTCAGATTACAACCGTTACCGTTGGCAACATACCTTATGGTATTGCCTACGATTCTGGAAAGGGAGAAATATTTGTCACAAATGCAGATTCCAACACCGTCTCTGTAATATCTGATAACAACGAGACTGTTTTAGCCACAGTAGGTGTTGGCACAAACCCTCACGGAATTGCCTACGACCAAGAAAAGGCCAAAGTATATGTCGCAAACCTGCTTTCCAACACAGTTTCTGTAATATCCGACCGTAACAATGCTGTTGTAGACACTATAGATGTAGGAACTGGACCCCATGACCTTGCATATGACTCCAAGAGGGGCGAGGTCTTTGTGGCAAATGAAAAATCAAAGACAATATCAGTGATATCAGACAGGACCGATGCAATTGTTGCAACAATATCACTTGACAGTTATCCATTTGATCTTGCCTATGATCCTCAAATGGATGAGATATTTGTCACAAGCTCGGATTCTACAACCTCGATAATTTCTGACAAGACAGATGCTGTAATATCTACAATTCACGCTGGAGGTTATCCATTTAACATTGCATATGATCCTCAAACAGATGATATGTTTGTGACAGGCACGAATTCTACAGTGTTGGTAATTTCAGATGGCACAAACAAAGTTGTTGCGACAGTCCAGATGCGAAATAACCCGTATTATATTGCAAGTGGACCTGATGGAGAGATGCTTGTGACAGAGTACAACTCCAACACCATACCTGTAATATCAGACAAGTCATATACCGTGGTTGAAACAATAGGCGTTGGCAAGATCCCATTTGGCATTGTCTGCGATTTTCAAAAAGGTGAGGCCTTTGTCACAATACACAATTCCAACACTGTCTCGGTTTTCTATCTGTCATCCTCCGTTCCAGAATTTCCGTTTGCAATACCAATTTTGTTGATTGCGATTACATCGTTATTATTTTACGGGGGACAATTTTGTAAGAGGATTGACAAACTTTAGGATATTTGAATTATTCCAGAAGAGATCAGATACTGTATCCCTGAAACAAACTCATTGTAAGATATCTGACCAGACGCCCATCACTTGGCATTGTTTTTTACCCATGCTGGAATCTTGGTTTCTGACTGCATTCCATTTTGCCATTTCCCCAATGGTTAATATCTTGATACCACTGCTTTCTATTATGTCTATCAAATCTCCAAGTTTTGGTTTACCTAAGTGTCTCTTCTAGCTGTCTAAACGCCCTGATGTACTCCATGCCCTTGCTTGTTGTTTTGTAAATGGAACCTCGACGATTCTCAATTCCATTTATTTCTAAAAGTCCTTGACTTTCAAGCAAATCCAGATACTTTCTTGTCTGTATTGTGTTGAGGTTGCACTTGTACATGATGTGTGTCCTGAGGGTACCGTCTTTGCAGATTTTAAGGATAGAATCAATTATCTTGACCCAATCACGGATACCAAAGTCATACGGACTCGATTCTAAAAAGTTACTTGTGTCTGCCATCGCATTTGGAGCGCCTGCAGATGCCTCTGCTCATGTCTGACACTTGTACACAACCCCCACTTTTCTATATACATATTGTGCATCTGTGATATGTATTAGAAACATAGAAGATATTGCACTTGAGATTTCCTAAATTGGCAACGTGCTTGATAAACTGGCACCTTGACTCAGTCGTTTTCCTAGATAAAATATGCCAGTAATTACACCCATCTCAATTGGTGCAAGGCACCACAGGCAGACAAGAAGGATCTTTTTTCTTCTTGGAGGCATACTCATTATCTGTCTGTACCATTTTGATACACACTTCATTTCTTAAACCTCGAAGTGACATACTCGCACTTAAAGTTATACGCAAAAAATCAAAGGTGGTAATCCGGCATGGCATTCCCTAACCAAGACAAGATTTCCGACGTTCTGTATATGTCAGGTGAACTTATTGCTGGTAATTGCCGCTCAGATATGCTCCACTATCCATTTGGGACTGGGGTATGTTTGTTACAGTATTTTTGCATCCAGTCTGGAATGAATAGCAGTTTGTCGTACTGGTTGGAGCATGTGCTGCATTGCTTGTACCAGTATATGTGCCAGGTGTCTCCCACGCAGCTCCGGCCATCATGGCAAATGAGATTGCAATGACTCCGCCCGCAAAGCCGCCGATTATTATTCCAATGGTCTTTGTGGACATTTTCTGGTTCCATATGTGTCAAAGTTGTATTTAAAACGGGCAGATGGTGTCATTTTCTATTTCCCAACTCGGGGCGTATCTTTGAACATCTATAGGCCGTGCTTGAAAAATGTCCTTTGGCCTATCAACAAGGCAAAGACTATGGATGCCTCCCAGAATCAATGCAGGCAATGGTCCAAACTCGGGTACTATGTGAATCAATTACAACCCACATACTGTGTTGAGGTATCTATCCTTGTTATTGACAAAATCAAGAAAACCTACATTTTTTGACTGCAAATGGTTGCAAGAGCTAAGTAACCCTTTTAAATTTGATTTTCTGGAGGTAGGTTGAATGGTTGAAAGAATCCTATCTATCATTGTTCTATTTACATTATTGACTGTGTCAAGTATAGCAATTCCTGGCGTATTTGCACAAAGTACCTCAACTGATAATGATGAGGTGAATCGCCCCGGAGGCATATTGTCAGCAACGGGTCTTCCACATCATCCAATAACTCCAACTCCGAGCAATCCACTTGATCTAAAGGCACATCCGCCTGCACACATACGAAAGTTCATCGGTCCATCCGCCGTCTCTCTTTCAGGGGGTTATGCACCTACGATCATATGGACAGCTTACGGTTTAAGCAGTCTGACCTGCACACACACTACAACAACTGACTGGAATGATCCCAATCTTTGTGGTCATGGTCAAACAATTGCAATTGTAGATGCTTATGATGATCCATATGTCGCAAGTGATCTTCAGACATTTGATTCCCAATTTGGATTACCTGCCTGTACTGTTGCCGATGGATGTTTTGTAAAGTCTGCACCAATAGGAATCAAGAACAATTCAGGATGGGCACTCGAGATATCGCTTGATGTCGAATGGGCTCATTCTGTTGCACCTGGTGCAAAGATTGTTCTTGTCGAAACCTCTTCTAATTCCCTTGGTAGCCTTCTCGGCGGGGAGACCACTGCAGTAGGAAGCGGTGCCCAACAGGTCTCTAACAGTTGGGGAAGCAGCGAGTTTTCAAGCGAGACAAGTTATGATTCTTATTTTACTAGTCCAACTGCAAGCTTCTTTGTAGCATCTGGAGATGGTGGTAGCGGTGTTGAATGGCCAGCAGCATCTCCTTATGTAATAGCTGTGGGTGGCACTACACTGAACGTCGGAAGCTCTGGACAGTGGTCAAGTGAGACCGCATGGTCTGGCAGCAGTGGAGGACTCAGTGCATACGAACCAAAACCAAGTTATCAGAACAACTTCGTTTCAGGTAGTCAGAGGGCAGTCCCTGATGTATCTTATGACGGTGATCCAAACACAGGCGTCTATGTTTATGACAGCGACCCAATCAACGGTCAGTCTGGTTGGTGGGTAGTTGGAGGAACAAGTGCAGGTGCTCCACAGTGGGCTGGAGTCTCTGCAATTGTAAACAGCCAAGGTGCAAAACTTGTGTCAGCATCATTTGGAACAAGCAGTGCATTCTATGATGCAGCGGTAGGGGCCGAGTCAAATCCCCAGACAAGCCCGTATGTTGCAACCTATCATGATATCACTTCAGGAACCAATGGAAACTGTGGCACCTTGTGTACCGCAGGCCTTGGCTATGACGAGGTAACAGGACTTGGAAGCCCACAGGTAAATAATCTGATTCCGTATCTTGTTCCATCTCCCACTCCTGACTTTACTATATCTGCCAGTCAGTCATCTATGACAGAAGGGGCGGGAAGCACAAATTCCACTACGATTACAATAACATCAGTTTACGGATTTGCAGGCTCTGTCTCCCTGTCTGTATCACCTAGCAGTGGGTCATCGTTTGGCTCTTCTTCATTGCAAATTACTTCGGGAGGATCAAACTCAACCACATTGACACTAACTCCATCTAGTTCCACAACCTATGCCATTACAGGTTCAAGTGGTTCTCTTTCACACTCTACACGCGTCTTTGTCACAGTAGAATCGGCACCATCATCTCCGCAAAACTTGGTCGTAACAGCTGGCAACCAGCAAGTGAGCTTGTCATGGCAGGCGCCATCATCAACGGGAGGGCTTCCGATAACTTATACTGTATTTAGAAATGATACTCAGATAGCATCAGGGCTTACAACAACTAGTTACGCTGATACGGGATTGACAAACGGTGATACCGATACCTACTATGTAGAGGCAGTAAACTCGGTTGGCACTTCTGGTCCATCCAACACAGTATCTGTAACACCACAGGCAACTCCATCGCTTTCTGTCTCGGTAACAACAAACCAGCCATCATATACTAGAGGAAGTACTGCCACGATTACAGTTCATGTATCTGACCAACTTGGTAATCCAGTATCTTCTGCATCAGTAACTGTTTCTATAAAGAATCCTAGTGGTTCGACTAACACGCACACTGGTACAACTAATGGATCAGGAAACCTATCTTACAACTATTCAATTGGAAAACATGCACAGACTGGGACCTACACTGTGACTGCAACTGCAACCAAATCAGGATACATTTCAGGTAGTGCCACTACTACATTTGTTGTATCTGGTGCAGCGGCAAAAAATAGGTAAAATAACTAGCCCAGATTTTTCCAGCCAACTAATGTAAAAAAAATTAGATGTAGAGTTAGTTGTGAATCTAAATACTGGAAAAGTAGTGCCGGTCAACTTGTTTGGGTTGGGGTTGGCT
>JAGWGO010000113.1 GCA_028867395.1 Nitrososphaerota archaeon
AGGTTCTTGACTTGTGGAAAGGCAATTCGCAAGAACGGCAAGTATGCTTTTGTCTGTTTTAGCATTAGATCCATATTTCGTTCGATAATTTCTCTGATTTCTGGTTGTATTGTCATCTTAGCTCACTGAAATTAAATTTTGAAGATTGGATTTCATGTGTGTGGAACACAAGAAAACCGTTTGTTCATTTATAACCTTGGCAGTAATTGACATGCCGTTTAGTTCCTTTTTGCAGATATAACAATTGAGTGGTTTTACAATGGATTTTAACGTGATTTTGTTGTTTGGCACAAACAAATCATGAACTACGAATGTGTCTGCCATCAACCTAGTGAATCAATCATGGCTATTAAACAATAAACCACATTCTCAGATGTGATTTTACCTTATTATCACACATGATAATTTTGCCAGCATATTTTATATCAAATTATGTAACTTTTAGCATGATCACAGCACGCGACATAATGTCAAAAAAAGTCATCACGCTAGAATCTGATGTTCCCGCATCAGACATTGCAAAGTTGATGGACAAGAACAAAGTTAGCAGCATAATTGTTACAAAAGACAACAAGCCGTATGGAATAATCTCTGAAAGAGATATGGTATCAAAGGTTGTCGCTCAAAACAAGAGACCGCTTGAGATCAAGACCACAGAACTAATGTCTTCTCCACTTGTAATAGTGAGTCCAATGACTCCAGTCGATGAAGTGGCAGAAAAGATGATCACAAACAGAATTAGGCGCATCATTGTGTCAGATGACAAACAGGCACTTGGAATTATAACGGTAACAGACTTTGTAAAGCATCTTCACGCATTGTTGGTAGCAGAAGAAGAATACAACAAGAATCTCTACAAAGATATGATAGAAGACTGGGAATACTGGGCTTCATAGAAATATGAGTTCTGATCTAATTCTAACCATTACAGATTGACCAAATCAAGAGGTTCTCAGAGGGCGGCACATACTTTGAAGAAGATAAAGGCTAGTCAAGTTTTCTAAATCTCAAGTTTTGATTTTACAGCTCACTTTCTGCAGCTATGGCTTTGACAATGTCGGTCTTGGTTACAATTCCCACAAGAAGCGAGTTTTTTACAACTGGCAAACCACTGATTCCATTACGTATCATGAGAAGGGATACTTCAGACACATCGTCTGTAGCTGAAACCGTAACCGGGTTAGGAGTCATTATGTCAGCTGCTATGAAAGTACTTAGATAGCTTAACTGATTCAAATTGAACTCAATTGGCCTTTCTGCCATTTGGTATTTTTCTATCTCACGAGAATCTCCAGATTGCTTCAGCCATAATGGGATTTTTGCAGGTATAAAATCACGATGAGTGATCATTCCTACTGGTTTTCTGTTTCTTTCAACTACCACTCTAGACAGTCTATTTTTTACTAGGACGTTTTCTACGTATAACAATGAATCAGCAGGTTTGACTGTTATCACATTTTTTGTCATGATTTTTGATACTTGGAGAGGCATGGTGGCTTGTGTGAGAAAGACTGAAGCCAAGTCAGTTTTTGTGATGATTCCGGCAAGCTTGCCATCCTTTTTTAAAATAATTACAGAACTTATTTTATTATCTAACATTAGCCGCGCGCAGTCGTATAGTGTAGCATCTTCTGAGGTAGTTATGAGACGGGTGGTCATTATTTCTGATATGCTGACGCTTTCGATCGGTTTGTTGCCCAAGTTATAAATCGATTTGACCAAGTCTTTTTCAGTCAGTATACCTATGGGCTTTTCATTTTCAGATACAATGATTCGACTTATTTTATAGCGGAGTAGTATAGATCGGGCGTCAAGAAGAGTTGTCTTTTTGGATACAGTTACTGTTTTCTTTATTATCTGATTTAGGCTATAATCTCTTAATTTCATTGATTTTTTTATCATGATGTAGCATAAGAAAGCTATTGCAAATCTCAGATGTGATAATCAAACGTCGCGGATTAATCCAAAACATGAACCCAGAGGATCTGCAGACTTTGGTTATGCATCATAGTACTTTTTGGATGTACAAAACAAACATCACGATAAGAGAGGCACTCATGATTAGTATTGTAATCCAACCAAGAACATTTGAGACTATACCATTAGTCTTATTTCCAAGAATCCGCTTGTCATTTGCAATCTTCAATATAATTACAAGAAGTGGGACTGCGATTACTCCGCTAATTATTGATGCATACACAAGCGCCTTTATTGGATCTATGTGTATCAGGTTGATCGCCAAGCCAACAACTGTCGAACTTATTATAATCAAGTAAAACCCCCTTGCTTGTCCAAACTTTTTACCGAGTCCTTGTTTCCACCCCAAGCCATCAGACAAGGCATATGCAGAAGAACCTGCCAGTACAGGTATTGCCAGTAACCCTGTACCGACAATTCCTACGGCAAAAAGAACCTCGGCAATCTTTCCGGCATTTGGAAAATTATGAACAAGTGGTTCCAGTGCTCTTGCTGCCTGATCTGCAGTTCCTATCTCATAGATGTTATTGAGATGTAATGTGTTTGCTGTGACAATTATTATGAACCACATGATTGCCTGCGAAAAAGCCATTCCAAGTAAACTGTCTGTTCTCATGATACGGATTTCCTTTCTTGTGACTCGAGGCTTTCCTGTCCCTATTTCCTCAATTTTTTTTCTAGCAATGTCTTCTTCTGCCTCCTCAGATGCCTGCCAGAAAAAAGCGTAAGGAGAAATTGTCGCTCCAAAAAATGCCACAAAGATCATCAAAAAGTTTTCGTTCATTTCAAAGTGTGGAACAAGTGTGGCCAGAGCTACTTGCCTCCAGTCGGTGTTTACGACAAATGCTGCAATAACATATGAAAAAAGGGCTAATGCGGTGTACTTTAACATCCTTGCGTATCTTGCATAGGAAAAAAATATCTCTGTGAAGAGGATAAAGGCGGCAAACACAATTGTAATAAAAACTACTGGGATGTCTGGTGTGATTATCTGAATTGATGACCCCATTGCGCCAATGTCTGCCCCAATTGTTATGGTATTTGCAACAAGAAGCAGGCCCACTACAGGCAGTACAACTTTTTTCGAATAGTGTTTACGTATTACTCCTACAATCCCGTTTCCTGTTGTAAGGCCTATTCTTGCACACATCTCTTGAATTGTGCTCATTAACGGAAACTGGAACAGTGCAAGCCAAGAAATACCCAATCCGAATTGTGCGCCGCCCTGCACATAGGTTCCAATTCCCGATGGGTCATCGTCTGAGGCACCACTAATCAGACCGGGTCCCAAAAATTTAGAAAAATATCTCTTTATCTTCATGGTCTATCCATTTTTGAGTTTCTCAAATCATCAGTACTTTTAGTTATGGCCGTGTTGGCGAAGAATCTCAATTACTTGACTATCCTCTACTTGTTCAAAATCGTCATAAAATTCACCCACTGCATTGAAAAACTCGGGAGCCTCAAGAACAACTACCTCAGATAATTGAGATAGCCTCTCAATTGTGTCACTTGGTCCAACCGGTATTGCCACTATCAATCTTTTCGGATGCTGTTTTTTTACCCAATCGAGTGCTGCGAACATTGTAGCACCTGTGGCAATACCGTCATCAACTAGAATTACGGTTTTATTTTGCAAGTCGTATTTGGTGTTTCCTCGGAATTTCATCAACCGGCGTTCTATCTCTTTAAGTTGTGATTTGATCTCTGAGTCTATGTATTCTTGTGGTACGTTTAATGCATCTATAATTCCCACATTGGGAAAGAAACTTCCATCATGCATGACCGCTCCAATTGCAAGCTCGTGGTTATCTGGTGCGCCAATTTTTCTTGAGACAATTATATCCAATTTTGCACCGAGTTCTTTTGCTATGACGTCTCCTGTAACCACCCCACCGCGTGGAATGGCAAGTATGATGGGTTTTTCATTTCTTAAATGCAGTAATTTTTTTGCAAGCTTTTGTGCTGCATCTGCCCTGTCCTTGAATATCATCCAGCCTTGTCTCCTACCAAGTATTTCAAAAACCAGTCACATGCGTAGCGTGCAACTTCTTCAAGCTTCCCTTTTTCTTCAAACAAGTGTGTTGCGCCCGGAATGATTACTAGTTTCTTCTCGGATTTGAGAAGAGACAAGGCTTGTTTATTCAATTCTATTACAGGTTCATCATAACCTCCAACTATGAGAAGGGTAGGACATTTCACCCGTGTTAGATTCTCACTAGCCAAGTCAGGTCTTCCTCCACGTGACACAACTGCTTTTACGACCTTGGGTTTTTCTGATGCCGCAACGAGTGCTGCGCCCCCACCCGTACTTGCACCAAAATATCCTATCTTCAGATGAGATAATTCTGGGTTTTTCAATATCCAATCTGTGGTATCCGCTAATCTTTTTGCGAGTAATGTTATATTAAATCGAAGGTGAGCGGTTTGAAGATCTACCTCCTCTTCTTCGGGGGTAAGGAGGTCAAACAAGAGAGTGGCAATTCCTTCCTTGTTTAGCTCTTCTGCCACAAAGTGGTTTCTTGGACTCATTCTACTGCTACCGCTTCCATGTGCAAAAAGAACTATACCGACTGCCCCCTCTGGAATGGAAATATTTCCTTCTAATGTTACTTGTCCTGCCTTGACGGATATGTTGTCCGATGATTTTTTACTTTTTGTGTATCTCGCCATATCCTATCATTCCGTCCAAGATCATAGCATGGTCTTCGTTTTTGCAACAAGTGCACTTTAGTTTAATACAGTCTCTTGCCAAGTCATGATGACAACTTTCGCAAGTGCATACAGTGTCTCTGGAAATTTTGTTTAGTTCTGTTGGCATGGTTTAGAAAAATCAAATCCTTTGGCTTATCTCATTTAGAGATTTTCTGCTTCTTTTTTCAGGCTCCTCATCAGGAAAGCCGACAACCAACATCGACACTGGTTTGAAATTTCTATCAATTGAAAAGAGTCTTCGCACCATTTCCTCATCAAAAGAGCCTACCCAAACTGAAGACAATCCAAGTGCGTGGACAGCAAGCTGTGAATATGTGCAAGCAATGGTTGCATCTTGAATGCAGTACAATTCTAAACCGCGAACACCAGCCTCTTTAGCCGAAATCAAGTCTGCACAGAAAATCAATACAATTGATGCATCTTCAATAAAATCCTGGTCATGTGTTGCAGTCACAAGTTTCTTTTTATCTTCTTTTTTTTGGACAACAAATATCCTATAGGATTGTAAATTCTTGGCAGAGGGGGCTTTGTTTGCAGCAGATAAAATTTTATCAACCATATCATCTTGTAATTTTTTATCCTCGTAAGCACGAACGGAGTGTCTTGTGGCTATGAGATCAAAGAAGTTCATTTTCTCATTGTGGGATCTTAGGTATGAAGTTGTCCCTTTTTGCATCAATTACATCTGTTCTACAATGATATTAAGTCGATTAACGATTTTCAGCATTGAGAACGAGTCCTTATCATTGTTGAGATTCGTAAATTGACTTAATTATTCTATTTTTATTATAAATTCATGGCAAACAACACATACAAGAACATAATGATACCTTTTGATGACTCAAAATTTGCTCAAAGTGCATTAGAG
>JAGWGO010000003.1 GCA_028867395.1 Nitrososphaerota archaeon
CCAAGGGAGTAACCTATGGCAGAAACATATTTGAGCACGCAGATCCTGCCAAGATGACCCATGCACTTGCCGCAATAATATTTAGAAAAGAGACTGCAAAGGAAGCTGCAAAGTACCTTGGCAAAAAGTAGAGAACTGGTAATTGCCCCAAAAGTTTCAAGGGGCCATCTTGCCAAATTTCTCTCCGAGATTGAAAGAGACGGAATCAAGATTGTAAACGTAGACCCGTCTGCCCTCAAGGGATTGAAGACCAAGCTTGCAACAATCTACAATTCTTCTAGTGCTGATTATGTGATATCAGACAGGCCGACAAAGGTCAAGGGAAGAAAGGTCGGCATGAAGTTCAAGGTGCTCTCAAACAATGACATCGAGAAGATACTGCAGATATCAAAGGAGGGCCTAGACTTTGTGGTAGTAGAGGTGATAGACTGGAAGATAATTCCTCTTGAAAATATAATAGCGAAATTGCACAAGGTTCACACAAGGATATTTGCAATTGCCAACTCTCCTGAGGAGGTAAGGAAGATGTTCTCAATTCTTGAGATAGGAGTAGACGGCGTCATATTTGGCACAGGTTCCGTAAATGAGGTAAGGGAAGCACTCGTATACCTCGGCACAAGAACGTTTGATCTCAGGCCTGCCAAGATACTTGAGATTAAAGAAGTTGGAAACGGCGAGAGGGTCTGTGTAGACACTGCATCAATGCTTGGGCGCGGAGAGGGCATGCTAATAGGATCAAGGTCAAACTTTTTGTTCTTGGTTCACAACGAGTCTGTCGGTTCATCATTTACATCACCAAGACCTTTTCGGGTCAATGCGGGGGCAGTCCACTGCTACACCCTTTCACCTGACGGCACCACAAAATATCTTTCCGAGCTTGAGACAGGGTCAGAGGTGCTTGTCACCGATTCGCATGGAAGAGCTCGTCGAGCTACTGTTGGAAGATCAAAGATAGAGAGCAGACCAATGTTGATGATAAAGGCTCAGGTGGGAGATGAAGTTGGTGGAATAATTGCACAAAACGCAGAGACTATTCGATTTGTCAAACCAAATGGCCACCTGATATCTGTGACGCATCTGAAAAAAGGAGACCTGGTCCTTGTACATGCCAAGCCTGCTACCGGAAGGCACTTTGGCATGGAAGTTGACGACGAGTATATTGTAGAAAAATAGTAGATCTTGCAAACGAGTATTTTGCAAGCAAATTGGACCAGAAACTTCCCTGAAATCTATACCTCACGCATGAAATAGTAGATAAATCTAAATATGTTAGTTCGATCAAGATCGCAATGTCAGGGGGGCGTCACGCGTACTCCCCGTTTGCGTGGAAAACAGTTCCATGCCCCCTTGGCAATTAATTATCAATATCACCAAGCAACATGGATATAACATTACCGCTCTAAAATTTTAAAAAAATTTCCAAATTTATTTTACGCCGATGATCGCCTGAATTTTTCATCCAAGTTACCATTTTGGATTTAGTTTTCAATGAAAAAATTTCAAAATCAGATCAGCATTTGATCATGTTTTACAATTGTTGTCTTGTCTGTCACACCGCGATACACAGTTCATAAAACTACAGAAGACATTTACAGAAAAATAAGACAAAAATCCAATCCATCAAGTTATTATTAGAGAATTTGATTTCCATGATACATGGCGCTGCGCTGCAACATCTGCTCACAGAATGTCGATGAGAGCGAGGTAGAAAGTCACATCAACTCGGCGCAGCATAAGGAAAGCAAGACAAGGCTTGCCAAGATTGAAAACAAGGGCTCGGATTCAAGCGTTGTCAAGGTGTGGCTCTCGTCTTTTGGCAAAAATTGACCGTACTTCGGTAAAGATTGACCACCATCTGGCAAACGCAACTAAAGAAAAAGAAGAAATTATTTGAATTTCTTTTTTATTTGGACTATCTCAGTCATCTCATCTCTGAGATGTTTTTTCAGGAGAGCCTCATGTTGTCTCTTATGTCTCCAGTAGAGATTCATAACAGACTGTCTTGATCTGGCTTTCCTCAATGCAGAAGTGTAGTTTCTGTGGCTTTTTTCTACCTCTCGAAAATACGACTTGCTGTTGGTGGTAACCATGGATAGTTTGGCGACGAATGATAGATAACCTTTACGATCATCTGCAACATTTATGATTCAAGTGGTGCGGGATACTTCCAGTTGGGGACAAGCTGCATCTTGCGGAGAAGCGGTGCCTCAAGTGTTCTCTTTCTTGCAATCTTGGCATACTTTTCAGACTTGTCCACACCTATGTACCTGCGCTTGAGGAATCTTGCCATCTTGGTTGTCTGACCACTTCCCACGAAGGGGTCCAAGACCAGATCACCCACGTTGCTGTACAATTGTATTAGCCTGTATGGTATCTCCTCTGGGAATGCCGCAGGGTGGTACCTCCTGTAGCTTGGGGGCACAGGTGCGATATGCCAAACCGAGTTTGCAATCTCCTTTTTCATGACATTTCCAATCACAAGCTTGCTCTTTCTGTCCTTGATGTTGTGAAAGGGAGGTTTGCGCAGTATTATTATCTGCTCGTGCATGATGTTTGGATAGTAATACGTGGGATACGGATGCTGGACTGTGACCCGGAACCTCTTCTTGCCGCCTGTGACCTTGTTCCATATTATTTCCTCAAAGAACCTCCATCCAATCTCGTCTTTTGTGAGCTCAACTGATAGCATGGCAGGAAGGGGAAGCTTGTTCTTCTCCTCGACTATCTCATTTCCTATCACTATGCAGCAAAAGCCCCCAGGCTTGGTCACATGGTACACTTGGGAGAAGACACGTTTCATCTCCTCTGCCCAGTTCTCGACTGGCGAGCCCACTGTCCCCCGGTACCACTTTTGGCTTGACTGGTGCTCATCATAGTTTATGGCGTTGTGGTACGGCGGGGATGTAACAGTAAGCGATACAGAGTCTTTTATAATCTCGGAGAGGTCTTGCGAGTCAGCGACAACTATGGAATTTGGTTTCCACACTCCCTTCCTAAAGTGATTTAGTATTTATTGTTTGAACGAAATTATTTTTCTTTCAAGTTTCGTAGCAAGACAAATCAAATAAAAATTCGCTAAAACATGTTTTTTAAAAAACATGTTTTAGAATCTACGAGTTTCTCTTTACTTCAATTTCTATAGTGGATACGTTTCGCGACCTTCCGTCGTTTGACTGTAGCTGCTCTGAGCTTATCTTTATTGTCCCTATAGAATACCCGGAACCTTCTGTCCTTCTAGCAACTATTTGTGCCACGTCCACAGCTCGTCCGATGCTAAGCCCTCTTGCCTTTATCAGTACTCGCGGGTTGTTAGCAAGCTGTATGAGCGCTGATGTCACATATGCCATCAAAGGCTTCTTTCCGATGAAGATTGTGTCTTTTGCGTCGGGCCTATTCTCTGTGCTCATGTCCTTCCATGTCTGACTCGTTTCATAAAAGTTTCTTTAACTCCCAAGAGTGGACTTGAACAAAAAACAGAAAAGACCATGCATAACTTTAGATCATGTAATCAAGGATAATTGCATGCCAATGTAAATATACTAGTAGGATACATGCAAATTAGATGCTAAATCAAAAAGTACGATTTGGATTGGCCGCAGTAGCGTTGTCAGCCCTAGTAATCTATGCAGTTGCATTACCATCTGCTAGCGCATTAGAGCCAAGAGACTTCAAGTATCTCAACGACAACCACAAGACGGACAGATTTCCAGGCGGACAGCATGTATGTGGAGACCACCTATGCACACCACAAGAATGGGGTGCAATGAAGCAGGCATTGGGTTCTGCACAGCGCAACCCAAGTGAATGCAGCGAACTAAAGCAGTGGCAAGCATGCATACCAGCAAACCAAACCAAGTCAGGTTAGAAGTACCAGATAGAACTTCAAAATAAGAATTGGCCAGTAAAACTTGCGTATCAATTGGCGTGCTTAGCGTAGCAAAGCTCATTGCCCAAACAAAGAGAGCGCTGCGAAGATCAGACTATGCCGAACTCAGACTTGATTTTTTGACTCCTTCCCAGATTCCATCCTGCCTAAACCAGGCCCGGCCATATCTATCAAGATGCATCTGCACTGTAAGGCCCAAGTCGGAGGGTGGCAAGTTCCAAGGAAGCGAGCAGGAAAGGATATCAATACTGAAGCTTGTCGCAGAGTACAGCCCGCATCTTCTTGATGTAGAGTACAACACACTTCGAAGAAACAAGAGACTCTACCAGTACCTCAAGAAGGGGCGCACCAACATACTGGTATCATGGCATGACTTTGCAAGTACGCCTAGCGAGCATACCCTGAGATCAATGGCAAAAAAGATGTCAATATTTTCAAAAAACATCAAGATAGTAACAACTGCAAAGACAATTGGGGATACATTGCGCGTGCTCAACTTGTACAAGGGTGCAAAAAAAGAAAATCTTATTGCGTTTGCAATGGGAGATTACGGAAGAATGTCTCGAATTTTATGCACAAGGCTTGGTAGCCCGTTCACATATGTTTCGCTTGGAAAACCAGTGGCGCCAGGGCAGTTCAGCCTCGACGAGATGAAGTCAATATTTCAGCTGCAAAAATAATTTCGCGCTAGATATTTCAGTTAAAGTGTCTCTTTGCAAATGATGATTCTGCCTTTTTTATCCTGACAGAGTCGGCAACCTCGTGTGCCATGTCAACAAGTTCCTGTCTTGTCATCGAAGGGGTGACAAGGTCTTCTTTTGCCAAGTTTATGTCAAACTCTACATCGGATAAGATTGCCATTCCCTCATCAAGTATCTTGCCGCACTCCTTGACAATGTCGGAAAAATCGTCTGATTCCAAGATAAATTCAAGTGGTTTTTTGCATTAATTAACTGATCCATTGCGTCTCATGACAAAATCCACGAGCTAGCCACCTTATTATAAAAGAGAAGACAATGTAAAGCATATGAAAAGCCAGTTTTTCAATAACGTACCAAGAAATGTCACTATTCTTGCCATCGCGGTGACCATAGTTCTTGGCATGTTCCGCCTCATTCCGTTATTGATACTTGTATGGATAGTTGCCCTCTCGTATATCATAGCATACCAGTATAGGGGCGGCTCCAAAAACAAGAGATCATCCTTTGTCTGCCTTGACTGCGCCACAATACACCAAGCAAACAGCTGCCCCAAGTGCGGATCGAAGCTAAAAAAGTTCTACTCGAGCACCAACAGCTACGGCGTTTAAGTCTCTCTACCCTTAAATCATGATACGGGAAGACTAGTCATCGATGACAAAAACTTATGCCGTAATAGGCGACCCGATTGATCATTCACTCTCGCCCGCACTTCACAACGCGTCGTTTGCGTTTCGAGGGCTTGACTGCATCTATATCGCTTACAGGATACCAAAGGGCGAGCTTGATGACGGCATTGCCGCACTGAAAAAGATTGGAATTGCAGGTTTCAACGTTACAATACCGCACAAGGTAGACATGATGCGGCTTCTTGATGAAGCAGACCAAGAATGCAAGACGGTAGGCGCGACAAATACCGTTGTAAACATAGACGGATACCTCAAGGGATACAACACAGACGTCGAGGGATTCCTTGACCCAATCAGGAAAAGAAAGATAGACTGCACGGGAGCAGATGTCCTGATAGTTGGTGCTGGGGGTGCAGCAAGGGCAATTGTTGCAGGTTTTGCAAAAGAAAAGGTCCACAAGATAACAATTGCAAACAGGACGCCGCAGAACGCAGAACATTTGGCAAGTTTTGCAAAACAGTTGGGAGTAGATTCCGACCATGTAGATATAGCAAAGGCAGGAGACACTGCATCACGCTACAAGTTTATTGTAAACGCAACATCAGTAGGGCTCAAAGGAATTGGACTTCCGATATCTACCAAGAACATCACAAAGGATTCCATTGTATACGATATAGTGTACATGCCGGTTGATACACCGCTTATCTTAGAGGCAAAGGAAAAGAATGCGACCATCATATATGGTTGGGAGATGCTCATCGCTCAAGCAATGAAGTCCTTTGAGATCTGGACAGGGGTGCAGGCTCCATACGAAGCAATGAAATTGACGCTCCTTGGGAGGTTCTAGGTATATGGTGCAGGTAAGGGCAAGCATGCACGGCGCAGTATCAATAGTAAATGCAATTGCGACAGGCAGGGGTGCAACACTTGGCATATCTCTTCCAATCGAGGCCCTAGTTGAGGCAGTGCCTGGAAGGGGAATAATCTTTGACAACAGAGAATCAAACCTTAGCGCCCGCCTGATAAGATCAGTAATTGAGACATCAGTTACAAGACAAGACCTTGAAAAGAACAAGATTCGAATCTCTGTCAACACCCAGATACCTTCAGGATATGGACTGAAGAGCTCAAGTGCAATCTCGTCTGTAATATCACTTGCTTGCGCAAAGATCTTCAAGCCAAAGGCAACTGACATCGATATACTAAGGGATGGGGTCACTGCATCAATCAAGTCAAAGGTCAGCATCACGGGTGCGTTTGATGACGCATGCGGATGCTATTTCGGGGGATTTGTTGTGACAGACAATACAAACATCAAGATAATAAAATCAGAAAAGGCACCAGAGGACATCTCTGCTGTAATATTTATCCCAAAATCTCGCAAGAGGGGAAACGTCAAGAAATTAAAAATTTTACAAAACGTCTTTGCCCAGGCATGGAACCTGGCAAACAATTCAGACTACTGGAGTGCAATGACACTCAACGGACTTGCAACATCCTCCATACTGGGCTCCGACCCACGAATTCTTACAAGCTTGATGGAAAGCGGAGCTCTTGGCGCATCAGTGTCAGGAAACGGACCTGCAATTGCAGCAGTTGCAAAAAATGACAAGATATCAAATGTAAAAAAAATATTTTCATCCCTTGAAGGGTCAGTAATCGTATCTCAAGTCACCAACCAAAAGGCTGAAGTTCATGAAGTGTAAGGTCGACAAGTCAAGACTGTCAGGCAAGATCTCTTGCCCCCCAAACAAGAGCTATACACACAGGGCAGTCTTTCTGGCATCGCTTGCAGGGGGAAAGAGCACAGTTCGAAATGCCCTGCTCTCACGCGATACACTGGCAACAATAAACGCGTGCAGAATTTTTGGCTCAAAGATTACAGCCGACGGCTCCACCCTTACCATAGAAGGCACAGGCAGTGTCAATCCCACGTCACCAGAGATTGATGCATCAAACTCTGGCACCACAATCAGGATAGCTTCTGCAATTGCATCACTTGCAGATTCCAAGATCACACTTACAGGCGATGCAAGCCTCAAAAAAAGGCCAATGCAGCCGCTCCTTGACGCGCTCTCAAAGATGGGAGCAAGATGCACCTCAAATGGAGGCACTCCCCCCCTTACTGTTACTGGAAGGATTCCGGGAGGAACCACATCTATTCCAGGGTCGGTATCAAGCCAGTTCATCTCCGCACTTTTCATTGCAGCTCCCATGACTGAGAAAGGAATCACTTTGGAGATAGAGGGTGTGATGGTCTCAAAGCCCTATCTTGATGCAACAGTTGCCACCATGAAAAAGTTTGGAGTAAGCGTTGATGCTGTAATACCGTACAAAAAATACATCATACCAAGACAGGACTATATCCCGACAGACTTTACAGTCCCTGCAGACTTTTCAAGCATGGCACTGCTTCTTTCAGCAGCTGTACTTGTGGGAGACAACATGGAGATTGCAGCACCCATAGGAGACCTGCCGCAAGGAGACAGAGAAATGATAACACATCTTGAAAGGATGGGAGTCAAGGTCTCAATAGGGGATACAGTGAAGGTGACAGTACCGCAAAAGCTTGCAGGTGGAAGATTTGACTTGGCAAACACGCCAGACCTTCTGCCCCCGTTGGCAATCTTGACCCTCAAGTCTTCTAGTCCAATTGAGATCTATAACGTAAAGCACGCAAGGTTCAAGGAGACTGACAGGATTGCAATCTTGGCAAGAGAGCTTGCAAAGATTGGAGTTGATGTCAAAGAAAAAGAGGACGGACTGGTTCTTGGGCCACCCGTGTCCACGACTGGAGCAGAGCTTGACTCTGCAGACGACCACAGGCTGTTTATGGCGTTTTGCATTGCAGGAATGTTTGTAGGAGACTGCACGGTGACAGACTCCGAGTCTGTTGATGTCTCTTATCCAGAATTCATAAGCGAGATGAAGAGGACGGGGGCAAAGATAACAGTGAAGAGCTAAGTTATTTTCACATCTGATAATCTGGATTGTTTTAATATCAACCAAGATACTACACAGATGCATGGACAAGAAGAAGCTAAAGAAGACAGACGAAGAGAAACTAGAGATGGAGCATGACGAAGCAAAAGAGGAGCTTCACCAAGCAGAATTGGAAGAGGGTTATGAGCAAGATGAAAAGTACGAAGAGTCAACTGACTAGTTTCAATAACCATCCAAGTCTTGCAAAAAGTTGGCAGTAGTGATAGCATGCCAGACGAGCCAAGTCCGAGTTTTTGTAGAGAAATCATAAAGAGTTACAATAGAAAAGACCTGGCAAGACCAGTTTATGTGATACAGGAACATCATGCAAAGAGGCTCCACTGGGACCTGAGGTTTGAGATAGATGATACTTTGAAGAGTTGGGCATTGCCAAAAATTCCTCCCCAAACCGAGGGAGAAAAAAGGCTTGCAGTTGCAGTAGACGACCACCCAATAGAGTACGCATTGTTTGAGGGAGAGATACCTGCTGGAAATTATGGAGCAGGAAAGGTCGAGATCTGGGACCATGGAACGTTTGAGATTTTAGAAAAAGAGCCAAAGAAGATAGTCATCGACATCAAGGGAAACAAGCTGAAAGGAAGATACTGCTTGCTCCACTTCAAGCCAAACGAGAAGAGCTGGCTTTTTTTCAAGTTAAAATGAAACTAAAAGAATTTGTAGAAAAATACGGAGGTCCATACTCCAAGATGCTAGGAATTGATCTCAAAAAAGGAAATGACGATGAGATATGCAAGTGGCTGTTAGCTGCCATACTTTACAGCAAGCCGATACGAGAGTCATCGGCAACAAGGACATACCAATGCTTTGAGAAGGACGATGTCTTGACTCCAAAGGAGATAATTGAAACGGGTTGGGATGGCTTGGTCTCGATTCTTGATGAAGGCGGATATACCAGATATGATTTTAGCACCGCTAACAGATTGCTTGGAATCTTTGGAAATTTACAAAAAAATTATGAGGGAAAACTTTCAAAACTCTACGATCTAGCTTCTGACGGAAAGGATCTTGAGACTAGATTAAGATCATTAGGAAAAGGAGTTGGTGATACTACAGTCTCAATATTTCTTCGCGACATGAGAGAGATATGGCCAAAGGCATCTCCGACCCCAAGCCCTCTGGTAAAAATGGCAATGAAGGAGATTGGCATCAAGAATCTAGATGAGACGGCAAGGAAAGAGCGAGTAAGTGTCATTAGCCTTGAGACTGCGCTTATGAGACTTGCTAAGGATTTCATAAAAAAGGGAAAAGTGATTAAAATCACGGCATAAGAATTATCACCATTGATATTCAATGGCGACTATAAAATACTAAGAAAGTCTTTGGAATACCTGTATGACTAGTCGCTTAGAAAGGATTCTCAGTAAAGGATGTACGAATTAAGAATGTCACAAGAGAGCCTCCGGTCCATAGTCTCGCCAAAAAGTATTGCTGTCATAGGGGCATCAAACAGGCCAGAAAGTATAGGCAATGCAGTAGTCGAAAATATCTTGAATGGGGGCTATAGAGGAAAACTATACCCGATAAATCCTTCAACAACTGAAGTGCTGGGGATAAAATGTTATGCCAGCGTAATTGATGTGCCAGAATCAATCGATCTTGCAGTAATCATAGTTCCAAGCAAAACAGTCCCACAAGTTTTGGAAGATTGCGGCAAAAAGAAAGTCAAGGGGGCAATAATAATTTCAGCAGGCTTTAAAGAATCAGGCAAGGAGGGCAGGATGCTAGAAGAGCAGGTAGCTCAGATAGCAAAAAAGCATGGCATTCGCCTTGTCGGACCAAACTGCGTGGGTTTGATAAACTCCACACCAGAGGTTTCTCTCAATGCAAGTTTTACAAAGAGGATGCCAAAATTTGGTACCGTCTCATTAGTGTCTCAGAGCGGAGCAATTTGCGGCGCGATGCTAGAGTATGCAAAGATAAAGGCAGTCGGGTTCTCCAAAGTGTTCAGCCTTGGCAACAAAGCTGACATCAATGAAAACGATGTCCTAAGTTTTCTGTCTCAAGACCCGACAACAAAGGTCGTCCTCATGTACGTCGAGGATCTGGCTGACGCAAACAACTTCATTCGCATTGCATCGGATATGACAAGAAGAGGTGTCAACAGCAAACCAATTCTTGCAATGAAGGTTGGCCAGTCAACAATCGGCACAAAAGCTATTGCGTCTCACACAGGTGCTCTTGCAGGCTCGGCTGAAGCTTATGATGCAATCTTCAAGCAAGCTGGCATCATCAAGACAGAGACATTGGAACAACTCTTCGATTATGCACTGGCGTTTAGTTACCAGCCAGTACCTCGTGGAGGCGGCTGTGTTGTGGTATCAAATGCAGGAGGTCCTGCAGCAATCACGGCTGACGCTTCTGTCAGATACGGTCTCAAGCTTGCAAAACTGTCTGAAAAAACCATAAACGGATTGAAAACAATTCTGCCAAAAAATGCCATGATCATCAACCCAATAGACATGATTGGCGACTCGGATACTGTGCGATATGAGAAAGCCCTGAGGTTTGTCTTGCAGGATGAGAACGTTGACTCGTGCATTGTGATTTCCACACCGCTTTTCCTGTTTGACAATGAAGCCCTTGCAAACGTTATTGTAAAAATTAGCAAAGAGTTCAAGGAAAAGACAGTCCTTGCCTGCATCACAAGTTTTATGGAAAACGAGGATGCAGAAAAGATTCTAGACTCTAATCACGTTCCGCAATATTCATTCCCAGAGACTGCCACTGCTGCCTTGGCAGTGATGCAAGAGTTTGGAGCAATGGCAAAAAGACCACCTCCCAAGATAGAAAAGTATGCAGTTGACAAGGCTGCTGCGAGAAAGATTATCGACGATATCAAAAAAGAGGGCAGAACTTATTTAGCAGGTCCTCAAGCTATGAAGATCCTAAGATCGTATGGTTTTGCTACAGTAGAACCGGTTCTTGCAAGAAACGAGGAAGAGTGTGTTCAGATGGCAGCCAAGGTTGGCTATCCCCTTGTGCTCAAGATATCATCTCCCGATATAGTACACAAGGTAGATGTTGGAGGAGTCGAGATTGACTTGAAAAACGAGACCGAGGTAAGAAACGCTTTCCAAAAAATAATGAACAGTGTGAAAAAAGCAAAACCTGATGCCGTCATACGAGGAATAACGATAGAGCAATTTGTAAAAGACGGCAAGGAAATGATAATTGGCTCAAAGCGAGACCCCCAGTTTGGTCCCCTGATAATGTTTGGCACAGGAGGCATCTATGTGAGCATCTTCAACGATGTATCATTTGGTCTTGCACCTCTAAGCGATTTTGATGCAAGCAAGATGATAGACTCAACCAAGGCATCCAAGATCCTTGCAGGTACAAGAGGCGAAAAGCCTTACGACAGACTGGCAGTCATCGATTGCCTGAAGAGACTTTCTCAGATGGTTACTGAGATTCCAGAAATTTTAGAGTTGGATGTGAACCCCTTGCTCGTCTTTGAAAAGGGCAAGGGATGCAAGGCGTTAGATGTCAGGATTGTAATTTCTGACGGTGGAAATCAGGTACATAAAACACAACAGTGACTCACGTAGAAAATCAGAAGCTAATTTCTAGAATTCTGTAATTATGTTATTTTGTTACTGATTTCCAGTAGTAGTCAACACTTTGTTGCAACTGCGCAATTATCTTCTCTTTCCGTACCGGTTTGAACAGGTGCTCAAACCTTTCCTGCGTCTTGAGATATTCCTCTACGGGAAGTCTCTTGCCTTGAATCAACGTGTGTCTCACCTCTCCGTTTACTGCCTCCTTGAGCGGCCAGATTCCAGTCTCAACTGCAAGCTTGGCAACCCGAATCACCTTGTCAGAGTCAATTCCCCATCCCGGTGGACATGGAGAGTGCGCAATGAACAATTTTGGTCCCGTGATCTGAGAAGATTTCTCGATTTTGTGCATCACGTCAGTCATGTATGCGGGAGATATTGTTGCAACATATGGCGGTCTGTGGGCCCTCCATATCTCAAACAAGTCTTTTTTCTGCAGCGTCGAGCCTTCGATGATATCAGTCGGCACTGTGGTCTTTGTTGCAGAACCAAAAGGCGAAGATTCTGACGCTTGAAATCCAGTATTGGAATACGCCTCATTGTCGTATACCAAATAATAAAAGTCAAGCCCCCTGTGGATTGCTGCAGACGTTGCCTGGAGACCGATGCCGGATGCTGCGCCGTCTCCTGTGAGAACAAGAACCTTGAGGTCGTCTTTTTTGTCTACCTTCTTCTTTTCAATTAGCATATCGAGTGCGTCTCTTACACCTTGGGCAGCAGCAGGTGCGCTTGCCATCGCTGTGTAAAACCAGGATGACTTGAACGGAGTGTATGGAAATACCGAGAGCATGGTCATGCACCCCGCCGCGTTAATCGTGATTGCGTTTGGTCCAAGCATCTTTTCAAAAATTCTGACAAGGAGTGCGCCTCCACAGCCTGCGCACAGTAGAGTACCTGGCACAAGTTCTTCTTCAAGCGGCATGTCCTTTAGCGTCTTGTACTTGCTATCCATTCACATCTCCCTTGCCTGCAATTTTCAGCATCTCCTTGACTGAACTCCAGTTGTCTTCGGTGAAGAGAAGAACGCTTTGCACCTTGGGCGCTTCACCTGACATTGCGCCTTCAAGTGTACTTGCAATATGCCTAAACTCTGAGAGGCTTATTCTTTTTCCGCCAAGACCTCCAACAAACGATATGATTGCTCCTGGCCTCTCCTTGATGTGGTAGAGGGCGCTTACTATCTCAGGGTACAAAATTCCGCCGCTGCCAACTGAGATGTTTTGATCAATTACTGCAACTGCCTTTTTTCCTTCAAGTTTTTTTGCAATCTCTTGTTTTGGAAACGGACGTATCATCCTGATTCTTAAGATTCCAACCTTCTTGCCCTCTTCTCGAAGCTTGGCAACAGCTGCCTTTCCCATCGTTGTAAATGAGTTTGTCATCACGATGACGTAATCTGCATCATTTAACATGTATTCGTCTGTTAGCCCATGTCTTCTTCCAAACATTTTTTCAAATTCTGATGATACCTCCTCGTGAACCCTTAACGCATTAAGCGATGCAAGATGAATTTGATACTTGAAGTACGAGTATGCGCTGCTGTCAAGAACCGAGACCCCCATAGATATTGGATTGCTTGCATTTAGGTATCCAAACGTAGGTCTGTATTGTGGCAAGAATTTTGCTACCTCATCTTCTTGTGGAACCATGACTGGCTCACGGGTATACGACAGATAGAACCCGTCTAGATTCACAATTACCGGGAGCCTTACTCTGTTGTCTTCGGCAATCCTGTACGCCATTATCACAGAATCCAAGACCTCCTGGCATGTCTCTGCATGAATCTGTATGAATCCACTATCGCGTGCAGCAAGCACATCGTTGTGGTCAGGCTCCATCGTTATTGGAGCAGCAAGTGCTCGAGATACATTTGCAAGTACGATTGGTGCACGCCATCCCGAGAGGTTATATAGCATCTCAAACGCATATAGCAATCCTTGGCTTGAGGTGGCAGTAAAAGTCCTTGCTCCAGTAAGTGATGCCGCTCCTGCTCCAGTTATCATCGAGTGCTCTGAATCATATGTGACAAATCTTGCAATCATCTTTCTCTCATTTATCCAGCGTGACAATAGTTCGATAATCTCAGTTTGCGGAGTGATCGGGTATGCCGGAATGTAATCCACATTGCAAAGCCTGACTCCGGTTGCAACAGCGGCATTTCCTGTTAGTAGTTCCTTCATCTCTTGTTCCTCTCCACAAGTGTTATGATCTTGACTGGACACTCTGTCTTGCATATGTTGCATCCCTTGCAGGCGTCATAGTCCACAATCGGATATCCCTCGCTGTCAATCGTATACGCACTATCAGGACAGTAAACGTAACAAACCATGCATTTTGTGCACTTGTCGTAATCGATAACAGGTTTGTAGTTGCTCCACTGGGCTCTGTCACGAAGCATGGAATTTCCCGTTGCAGTAATTGCACAAGTCGATATGGCAGGCTCGTGGTATTTTGGTTCAAGGATGCCGGATTCTCTGTAAGCCTCACGTGGGGTTGTAATTGTAACAGGTGAAATGGTATCAAAGACTTTGCTTGCAAGATCGACGTTTCTTGCAATTTCATCTCTGTTTACCTGTATGTTGACAAGTTCCTTGATTATCGATTCTTTGACAAAATCAAAGTTCAAACCCAAGAGCTTGCATGCTGCCGCAGCAACTGCAATTCCAAGGTGTGGCTTTTCAATTATACCAGATGATAATTTTACAAGATCAAAAACGATAAGAGAATTTTTTATGTTATATCTTGATGCAAGATCTGACTTGCTCAAAGGGCTGTTCACCAAGATGACAGTGCTTTCCGAAATTTCGTGCGGAGGATTGTCGCTTGCCATTCCCATCAGCGACTCTTCGCCTATCACAACAAGTGAGGGGTTGTCTATCTGGCCTCTGTCCAGAATAACTTGCCTTGAGATTCTAACATATGCAGATATTGGTGCGCCTCTTCTCTCGGCTCCATAAAGTGGCTGATCCTGCACATAAAATCCAGAAAGAAACGCGGCTGTTCCTATGACGTGAGCCCCTGTCTTGATTCCCTGTCCCCCTCTTCCACGTAGGGTAACTGTAATCATTGGCTCGATTACCTCTGTCTTGACTGAAGGTAGAGGTTTTGCGGAACATAGACACCGTTTACTTGTCGCACCCAGTCATGAGGATAGTACTTGCCGTCTATCTCGCTTCGAACCCAAGAGAATGGATGGTAACAGTCATCTTCCTTTCTTTCCCATCCTCGCGGATGAATCTCGGTATTTTCCTCTCTCCATGATTCCTCTTCGCCAAGACCTAGTTTGTTAATAATTTCTTGATTGTTAAACCACCAGCATACCCTTGGGCCGCAATTGAGACAAAAGTCTTTGTGACCTCCAAGGTGAATGCCGCAGTGAGGGCAGAATTCCATGTTGATTTTACAGTCTTCTTGTTATAAAACCCGGAATCAGATTATCAAATTTGATTTTGAACCATGTTTAGGACTGCATATTAGAAGACAACAAGAGGATTGTCCAGGATATTTCCTTTAGAATGTGCACAATAACTCGAATATAGAGGCAGGTACGACAGATGCTTATGAAAATTATATCAAAAACTATCCAAGTCGATACAAAAGGCGAAGACGACATGATTGACATCACGGAGGAAATTTCCTTGTCAGTCAGATCAAGCAAGGTACAGGATGGAATTGTTACAATCTTTGTAGTTGGGTCAACTGCAGCTGTTACAACTATAGAATACGAACTTGGACTGCGACAAGACTTTCCAAGGATGCTTGGTAGAGTTGCTCCAAAAAATATCGAGTACGAACACCAAAAAATGTGGCACGATGGGAACGGTCATTCCCATGTACGAGCATCGCTTGTAGGACCCAGTCTGACAGTGCCACTTAAGGATGGAAGCATGACTCTTGGGACATGGCAACAGATTGTGATAGTAGAGATGGACATAAGACACAGACAGCGTGAGATCGTACTGCAAATAATTGGAGAGTAACAATATCAAAGAGAATTAATTTTTTGATCTCGTTACAATTTCGTCCCAGAGATTCTTTGGTACTGGCATCGCAGAAAGCCTGGAAATTTTCAACAGTTCCCAGTTTTTGAATTTAGAGTCTTTTTTTATCTCATCAAGCGTCACAGGCCTCTTCAATCTCGATACAGGTTTTACATCCATCACCACGAACCTCTCATCGTCCTCCTTTGGATTTGGGTAGGGGTTGCTTGTAATCTCGATTATTCCAACTGCCTGCCTCTCATTACCCGTATGGTAGAAAAACGCCAAATCCCCCTTTTTCATCAAGCGCATGTGCTTGAGTGCCAAGTTGTTGTGAACTCCGTCCCACACGGTTTTCTTGTCTTTTTCAAGCATGTCGTAGTTATAGGTCGAGGGCTCTTGTTTTACAAGCCAGTAGTTCATGGTATGATGTCTACTTTACAGATTATAGATTTTTCCAAGTTCTTTTCTCATCAAGTAAAACATTGACTTTTTCTCCAGGAAATCAAGATCAAGCGAAGTATCCTCGGGGGCAAAGACTTGGATCCTCTCGCATCCCATTTCATGTGCCTTGTCTTGCGCAAATCTCAGGACATCTTCCATCCCTTCTTTGGTACCGTTTACAAATCCTACCTGTAATGTCTGCGGAAAGTCTTTTGACTTGTTCCATATGCCAATCGCATTTGTAATTTCCCTGTCAGTTGAGACCAAGACCCTTCCCTGCACCACGAGGTTTTCAAGCTCGTCCCTGCCAAGGGGCAACCATTTCCACGAGTCTGCATATGTATCTGAGTTTATGAACTCATCAAGTGAGAAAGTCGAGGTTGCAACAGATGCATGAAAGTTTTGTCTTTGCGGTACTGTGGAGTAGAGCCTCCACTCTTCCTCAATGTGATATCCAACAGACTTGACAAGATTGATTGACGGCTGGTTCTCCGATTCAATCACAAGCCTTACTGTGCCTTTTTGTATGATAGATTCTGCATGCAACATCATCTTTGTGCCAAGCCCCTTTTTGCGATATCTTGGATGTACGCGCATTCCCTCAAGCCAAGACTCTCCTGCAAGAAAAGCGATATGATACACTCCAACAACAAGACCGTTTTCATCGCACACATACAATCCATCTGACGACCTCCACTTGTCCCAGACATCTGCAATGTAATCACCCCACGAGAAAGTGTCCTTGCAAAATTCAAGGACTGGTCCCTTGTCATGCTCTTGCGCGCTGCGAATTTCCACAATACATCTAGACGATTGCACGTTATCTAACTTTACACAATCTTTTGCCAAAAACGCGGCTCAAAACTCGAAAGAATATAAGCATCTAAAGGAGAATTTCTTCATGTCTTCAAGTTCTATCGGCCAGCGTTATGTTTTTACGAGTTTTGGCGAGAGTCACGGCAGATGCATAGGAGCTGTAGTGGACGGCTGCCCGGCAGGCCTTGATCTTGAGGAAAAAGACATTCAAAAGATGCTTGACCTGAGAAAACCAGGACAGTCAATCATTACAACACAGAGAAAGGAAGAGGATAAGGTAGAGATTCTCTCCGGAGTCTTTCGTGGATACACTACAGGAGCTCCTATCGCAATGATAATTTGGAACCAGGACCAGCGCTCAAAAGATTATGAGAACTGGTCTTTGAAGCCAAGACCGGGACACTCTGACTATCCAGCGTATATCAAGTACAACGGATTTAACGATTACAGGGGAGGGGGAAGATTCTCAGGGCGGCTCACTGCCACATTTGTGATGGCAGGAGCAATTGCAAAAAAACTTCTTGCCCAAACTCTCAAGGTTGACACTTACTCTTACACCTGCCAGGTAGGCAAGACAAAGATGAATTGTATAGCTACAGAAAAGATGAAGCGCGCAATTTACAGCAACGAGGTAAGATGCCCCGACTCGAAGGTTGCGGAGAAGATGCGTTCTGCAATACTTGCTGCAAGAAGAAGCGGCGATTCTGTCGGAGGAGTGGTTGAATCAATTACAACAAATCTTCCAGTGGGTCTTGGAGAGCCAATCTTTGGCTCGCTCGAGTCAGACCTCAGCAAGGCACTCTTCTCAATTCCGGCAGTAAAAGGAGTCGAGTTTGGCTCTGGCTTTTACGGCTCTACACTTCACGGCTCTGAAAATAATGACGAGTTTATAGTAAAGAACGGAAAGATTGCGACTAAGACAAACAACGCAGGAGGAATACTTGGCGGGATATCAACAGGCATGCCGCTTGTGCTGAGGGTTGCGTTCAAGCCAGCATCATCGATTGCAAAAAAACAGCACACAGTTGATGTCAAGACAAAAAAACCAGCCTCCCTTGTAGTTCAGGGAAGGCACGACCCGTGTGTTGTTCCAAGAGCTCCGCCCGTTGTTGATTCGCTTGTCTCAGTAGTACTTGTAGATCATGCATTGAGGGCAGGTTTTATCCCTCCAGTGATTCGATGAGAAATGTCAGACATTGACAAGCTGCGCGACAAGATAGACAAGATTACATTTGACATTCTAAAACTGCTAAAGGAAAGAAACGATACAGCGATGGAGATTGGTAACCTCAAAAATCACCTCGGCCTTGGAGTTACAAACGAGCAAAGAGAAAACCAGATTCGAACAAAAGTAATCGCGCTTTGCAAAGATATAGGTCTTGATGAAAAGACTGGACTTGTTGCACTGAATTTTCTTTTAAACGAGTCAATCAAGGTCCAGTCAACCAACAAGCAGACGCATCTCTCAGTATTTCTCAAAGCAAAAGAGATGGAAAGAAAGGGAAAGAAGATAATTCACATGGAGGTAGGCGAGCCGGACTTTTTCCCGCCCAAATCAGTCAAGACCGCACTCTCAGAAGTCTACGACATGGGATACACAAAGTATGGAGAATCAAAGGGAATGGCAGACTTTCGTGAGGCACTTGCATCCCATGTGACAAAAAAGTTTGGAGTAAAAGTTGGACCGCAAAATATCTTGGTCTCTCCAGGTGCAAGGTTCTCGGTATTTTTGGCAATCTCTACTCTTCTCAGTCCGGGAAACGAGATTATAGTAATCGAGCCTGCATGGCCAGCATACAGAGACAATGCGCTAAATTCCGGAATAAAGGTCAGAACGATTCACACAAGTATTGAGACAAGATGGGAGCCAGATATTGAGGACATCAAAAATACCATAACCCCCAACACAAAGATGATAGTGCTTAACTATCCAAACAACCCAACAGGAAAGATACTTCCAGAAAAGTTGCTCGACCAGATAATGGAGATTGTAAAGAAAAATGACCTCTATGTACTGTCGGACGAGATCTATGCCTCGTACGTATACAAGACCTGGAAGAGCATACTGTCCTACGAGTATGCCAAGTCAATTGTCACCCAGTCGTTTTCCAAGTCGCATGCCATGACAGGGTTTAGGATAGGATACGCAATTGTAGCCCCCGATATCGTAGACAGGATGGCGAGGTTGCAGGCGCTTGCGCTCACAAATGTCTCAGAGCCAATCCAGTATGTGGCGATGAAAGCGCTCGAGTCTGACACGACCGATAATACTAAAGCCATCAAGTCCAGACTAGAAGTTGTGGTAAGAAGAGCAAGAGAGATGGGTTTGGAATTTATAGAACCGGACGGGGCGATGTACATTTTTGCCCACGTCAGAAAGCCGCAGTTTGACTCTATCGAGTTTACAAACAAGCTTTTAGATTATGGTGTTGCAATAGCACCGGGTGAAGGGTTTGGAAATTACCAAGGATTTGTCAGAATATCAGCTTGTCAGCCAGAAGAAACACTTAACCAAGGAATGCAGATAATAGAAGAGGCAATGAGGAAAGAAAAATGAAGAAGAAAATAGCGATAATTGGTTCTGAAGGTCACATGGGCAAGTGGTTCACAAAGTACTTTCTTGAGAAAGGCTACGAAGTAATAGGTTATGACGCAGAAAAGGAGACTACAAACAAGGCAGTAACAAAGGCACAGTCGCTTGTAGGCGCAATACTTACTGCAGACTTTGTTATACTGTGCATCCCAGTAAAGCGCACACCTGAGACAATACGACTGATTGCAAAAGAGATGAAAAGAGAATCCTACCTAATTGACATTTCGTCACTGAAGCTAAAGACCGCAGCTGCACTCTCAAAGATTCCAGACAAGGTAAGTCCCATCTGCATACATCCAATGTTTGGCCCGGGAACAAAGAAGCTCAAGGGTCAAAACGTAATCTCAATTCCAATCCGTGATGCAAAAAAAGAGCTTGCAGTTGCCAAGTCTCTGTTTCCTGAGGCAAGTTTTGTCCAGATAGATGCGACGGAGCATGACAAAAAGATTGCAATAGTTCTTGGCATGACACACCTTGTCAACTTGGCACTTGCAAATATACTTGCAAAGGAGGAAAACTTTGCTCTTGTAGAAAAGATGGCAGGCACCACATTCAAGGCGCAAAAGCTTCTCACTGCAGGAATCATGACCGAGTCTCCGGAACTAATTGAGACAATAATTGCAAACCCGGAGATTAGAAGATATGCAGAAGAGTTGTGGAAGGACATTGGGAGGATGCTGATACTGGTCCAGGAAAACAGGACAGAGGAGATCCTCAAGTATGTCGGAAGCGCAAAAGAGAGACTTGCAAAGAACATCGATATGGAAGATGCGTACAAAAAACTAGTATCGATGGTAAATGCTGTTGAAAAATAATTGAATTCCACCTCCATAGTTACTGTCTTTTTGACTTGTAACAACAAGTATCTCATACTAAAACGAAGTTCCAAGGTGAAAACAATGAAGAATCTTTGGGCTGGAATATCAGGAATCATCGAGGGAGACGAGGACCCGACCTACAGGGCAAAACGGGAGGTCTTTGAAGAGGCGGGAATCTCAGAAGACAAGATCACCATTCTCAAGACTGCAGAGCCAATGAGTGTAGAGTCGCAGTATAACGACCACGAGTGGAAGATACATCCATACTTGTTTGCAGTAAATGATATCACAATAACTTTGAACTGGGAAAATTCAGACTATACATGGATAAGCCCGTCTGAGCTTTCAAAATATCAAACAGTCCCAAGCTTGGAAAAAGTACTAGCTCGCCTGCTGTAGTTTTTCTTCTGCCTTTGTTTCAGTAGAATCATATCGCTGTTGCGGCAGCATGATGTAGACGCACGCGCCGCCGCACATTGTACAAGGTACCGTGTTTCCCTTTAGCTGTCCAGTCCTTGCATGAATTCTTGCAGCTTCTTCTGGGTCGATTGACAATGCAATCTGTTTTTGCCAGTTTAGTGTTCGTCTTGCCTCTGTCATCTCCATGTCCCACTTGATTGCCTTGTCGCGAAGCTTGACAAGGTCTGCAGCATGTGCAGCAATCCTGTATGCAATCAGTCCTGCCTTTACCTCTTCTGCGTTTGGAAGGGCAAGATGTTCTGCAGGTGTAAGATAGCAGAGCAAGTCCACTCCCTCGCTTGCAGATACTGCAGCACCTATGGCACTTGCAATATGATCATGGCCTGATGCCACGTCGGTCACAAGCGGGCCCAGTACGTAATAGGGAACATCGCCAATCAAGGATTTTGCAAGCCTGACGTTTGCCGCAACCTCGTTTAGAGGCACATGGCCAGGACCTTCAACCATCACCTGCACGTCTTTTTCGTGCGCCCTCTTTGTGAGCCTTGAGATGTTTATCATCTCTTGTACCTGCAGCTCGTCATGAGAGTCAAGTATGGAGCCTGGTCGCAGTGCGTCACCCAGACTAAATGTTACATCGTAATTTCTTGCAAGATCAATCAAGTAATCAAAGTGCTCATAGTATGGATTTTCCTTGTCATATTTTAGCATCCATGCGGCGGTGATTGTTCCTCCCTTGCTTACAATGCCGCCATGTCTTTTTACTGCCAAGATTCTTTTTGCAATATCTTTTGTGATGCCAGAGTGTATCGTGGTATAGTCCACACCATCCTTTATGTTTCGTTCAAACGCGTTGAGATAGTCGTCTTCTGTGATATCAAGAGGGTTCTTGTGTTTTTCCACACCATAGTTGTAGGCCTCATATACAGGAACTGTGCCAAATGTGATAGGAGCTGCATCAAGCAGTGTTCTTCTGAAAAGACCCACGTCCCCGCCATCGCTTAGGTCCATTATGGTATCAGCATGATATTTTACAGCAACTTTTGCCTTTTTGACCTCTTCTTCTAGGTTCTGGTTCAGGGTGGAGTTTCCAATGTTTACATTTACCTTGGTCTTCATTCCCTTGCCGATGCCCACGACATGTATCTTCTGAGGTCGTGTGTTGTTGTGAGGAATGATAATCGAGCCGTTTGCTATTTTCGGTACAAGCCAGTCAAGGCTTACATCCTCGTCTTTTGCCACTGTCCTCATCTCTTCTGTGGCCACGCCCCTTCGGGCTGCGCTCATTTGTGTTCCCAATTTACTCTTTTTACCAACCGATTGAATTTAAACGTGAGTTTCTCCTGTCACCATTTGTTGAACGTACTTTCCATAGCAGGTTCTGATCCTTCTTCTGGCGCAGGAATCCAGGGAGATATAAAGACGTTTGAAGCTCTTGGTGTGTACGGACTTTCTACAGTCACTGCGCTGACAAGTCAGACAACGTCCAAGTTTTACAAAACAGAACCTGTCTCGCCTGAGATAGTAAAGAGCCAGATAAGATCAGTCTTTGCAGATTTCAAGATAGGTGCAGTAAAGATAGGAATGGTCTACGACAGAAAGACAATCAAGGTAATTTATGACGAATTGAAAAGACTCAAAATCCCAATAGTTCTTGATCCAATTTTTCAGTCAACCACTGGAGGAACACTGCTGCGACAGGACGCCTTTTCTTTTTTCGCAAAGTATCTTGTTCCTCTTGCATATATAATTACACCAAACATTCCAGAGGCAGAAAAGATTACTGGAATCAAGATAAAAAATTGGCCTGATGCAAAAAAGGCCGCGCTAAAAATTGGTTCCATGGGTGCAAAAAACACAGTAATCAAGGGAGGCCACATGGAGGAGGGAGTAGTTACCGACCTTCTGCTTGAAAACAAGAAATTTTTCATCTTCTCGCAAAAAAGGATTGCAAGGCAAAGTCACGGTGGTGGCTGCATATTTTCTGCAGCTCTTTGCGCAAGCCTTGCAAAGGGAAAGACATTGCAAGAGTCTGTGAGGCTTGCACAAGAGATGTCATCCAAGTCCATCAGGGATGCATCAAGGGTGGGGTCAGGTCTTGCAGTGGCAAGACAAAAAAGCACAGACAGGTTAGAACAAGAACTTGCTCAAGCAATAGGCAAGTTTGCAGAGATGAATTATATCTACAGGTACATCCCAGAGGTGCAGACAAACTTTGTCTATTCAAGACCCAGTCCAAGAGATGTCTTCGACATACTTGGTCTTGAGGGAAGGATAATCAAGACTGGAACATCTGTAGTTCCGGCAGGCTCTCTCAAGTATGGAGGCTCCAAGCACGTAGGAAATGCAGTTCTAGAGGTTGCAAAAAAGTTTCCAGCCATAAGATCAGGTATCAACATAAGATACGACAAGAGTACAATCAAAAGGGCAGTTGCAAAAAGATTTCGTGTCACACACTACAACAGGGCACTTGAGCCCCAACAAACCAAGGGCAAGGAAGGAAGTACTGTCTTATGGGGAGTGCGAAACGCAGTCTCAAAGATGAGGTCGCCACCTGACATGATATATCACACAGGTGATCTTGGAAAGGAACCGATGATACTTGTCTTTGGTAGGACTCCAAAAGATGTCTTGACTAAGCTTGCTAACATTGTATAGGAAATTTTTATCCTTCAAAATAAATACTAGGTTCAAAGACTACTTTGCATGAAGGCTGTAATTCTGGCCGGTGGCCTTGGTACAAGGCTTCAACCTTATACCACGTTTCTTCCAAAAGCAATGCTTCCACTTGGAGACAAGCCTCTTCTTGAACACTTGATTGAGTGGATAAAGAACAACGGAGTTGACTCATTTGTGCTCTGTGTCAGCTATCTTAGAAAGACAATTCAAGATTATTTTGAGGACGGCGGCAGGTTTGGAGTAAGGATAGAGTACGCAATTGCAAACAGACCACTTGCAACTGCAGGCCAGCTAAAGACTGCAGAAGAGTTTCTTGATGATACATTTGTCTGCGTATATGGAGATTCCATCTTTGACTTTAGCTTGAAAAACATGATAGATTATCACAGGAGGAAAAAGTCCTTTGTTACAATGGGCCTATACGAGTACAAAACAAAGCTTCCGTATGGATTCATAGAGATGGACAAGAACAACCGGGTCAAGACATGGCAGGAAAAGCCAGATGTCAAGGGAAACATAAACATTGGCTGCTACGTCATGGAGCCCGGAGTCCTAAACTTGATTCCAGAAGGCAAGCCATACGGCATGGACAGCGTTATTCGTACTGCCCTTGCAAAAAAGAACAAGGTAAGCGGATACCCAATCAAGAAGGGATTTATCGACATTGGTGACAAGGCTTCCTATCGCCGCGCATACCAGCACTATCTGGAACAGCTCGGCCAGATCTAGTCATAGACCATGACAGAGATCAAGATACGCAAACTGCAGAAAAAAGACCTATCTCGCGGATTCCTACACACACTTGACTCTCTTAGAAAGGCAAGCGATATTTCACCAAAAAAGGCCCAGTCAATATTTGACAGGATCTATTCGGACCCAAACGAGGCAGTCTACGTTGCAGTTATGGGTTCCAAGATAGTGGGTGCTGCAAGCATAATAATTGAGCAAAAGTTCATCCATGGAGGTGGCAAGGCAGGACACATCGAGGATGTTGCAGTAGCAAAGGAGCTGCAGGGAAAGGGAATTGGCAAGATGGTCGTCCGTGCACTGCTTGAGCACGCAGAAAAGAATGGATGCTACAAGACAATTCTTGACTGCTCAGATGACCTAATTCCTTTTTACGAAAAACTTGGATTCAAGAAATATTCCAACGCGATGAGATTTGATCATCGGTCAAAGATGTAATCTCTTTTCGGTTTTGGTTTTAGTCGGAACAAGAGAGCACCAGTTATCATGACAGGTATTGATACCCCCATGAATATCGTCGGCACATATTGAATCTCTTGTGTGAGGTATGCCGTCGGAATGTGCGGGATTATTGTATTTGCATAATACATTCCAATCAAGAGCGCAATTCCTCCCGCTATGATTAGCGAGCCGCAAAGCCTTGACCCATATCTTCTAGCCAATAGAAATGACGAGCCTGCAAGTATTAACGCAGGCCCTCCGCTGATTGAGAGAAATTCTCTCGTCATCGATGACACGTCAATGTCATATGTAGGATTTTTTAGAAAATCAGAAATTCCAACCATCTGAGCTGCAAACAAGATGAACATTCCAAGACTTGCCGCAGCTATCCACTGTTCTACTGCCACAGATCTTCTTTGATCCACCTGAATAAATAAACCAAATGGTTCGTTACACTATTCCAACAAGACCCGCAAGTTCTTTTCTGCAAGACGAGCCAAGCTCTTCTGCAGCTTTTTCCGGAGTAATCTTGTTTAGGAAGACTCCATAACCCCTTTCAAGTCCCGACCAATAATCAGACTGCGGATACACTTCAATGTGCCAATGAATCTGCCTGTTGTTTTTCTTTTCAGGCGAGAGGTGGAAGACCATGTTGTATGACGCATTCTTTGTCGTGTTTGCAAGACCTCCAAGTGTAGCGCGCAGGATCAAGGAGAGGTCGTTTATCTCCTTTTGAGTTATCTTTGAAAAACTTGTAGTGTGTTTCTTTGGGTATATCCAAAACTCGTACGGGTGCGATGGCGCCCACGGGCAAAATGCAATGAATCCTTCAGTCTGGAGTATCTGCCTTGGACCGCCAGTCTCCGTAGTCACGGTCTGGCACATTGGGCATATACCCTTCTCGTTTAGAATCTTATGCGCAGCGTCTGCCTCCTGATCTATTACAGGTGGTATTGTAGAGAATGTAACCACGTTTAGGTGCGGATGGATTATTGGGCTTCCTGCCTCCTTTCCATAGTTTACATAGATTGAGACATAGGTAACACCCCTTTGCGTATAAAGCCACCTCAGCCTGTCCTGAATCACAACTAGGACATTTGACCACTGCTCTACTGGTATGGTGGCAAGTGAATCCTTGTGTTTTTCTGACGCAACAACAACATAGTGATAACCATATGCAGGTTCGCTGTAAAGCGGCCTGTCGCTGTAAGAGTTCTCAGAGGCGGTTGCAACAACAGGGTTCTTGCTCTCAAAAACTCTAACAGACCAGTCCTCCACGTAATAGTCTTCAGTGTCCTGAAGTCTTTGTAGCATCCCATCCTTTGCAACAAGCGATAGCGATGATGGGTTTGTCATGGACTCGTTTCCAGGACAGTATGGGCATTTTTTAGAATCTACAGTGTGTTTATCGTTTGGGGAGACAATGACAAATCTTTCGATGACATAGTCCTTGCGCAAGTCTCCCATATTGATAAACTCCCGATCTGCCAATTTAAAACCTTTCCAATGATCGGATGCTGAAAAAGACACAAAACAGAACAAAAGATCTTCTGCATCAGTTTTTTTCAGTTATTCAGATAAAGTGTTTAAAAATTTTGCAATCTCCACGTGGTCAGGAAAATCTGAAAGGTTTTGCTTGATGGAGTCAATCATAAACTTGGATGAATTGCCGTAAAGTTCCTTGAGTGTTTCGCGCAGATGGACGGGATGTTCATAGCAATCAGAAAGGTCGATTTCATACTTTTCGTTTAAAAGTTTTGTTACCTCAGAGTATCTCCTGGTATCAATGTCAATCAACGTCTTTCCAATTGCTAGTGAAACTAAATTTTTCTTTATTGCAAAATCGTCATATGTCATTTGATCGTGTCACGTCCATGCACTTGAAATCAGACAGGTTATGCTTTACCGGGTTAGTCTTGTTTGCGTTTCCAGATTCTTTGGGCCAAGAATCCACGGTAAGAGTCTTAGAATAAACTAGGTGTACGGTACTATCCCGGAAAAGCCTTGAATCATTCACTTGGCGGAATGAAGTGTTTTGACACATTACCTATGATACCCCTTGATTGCTCATATTGGCTAGTGCAC
>JAGWGO010000114.1 GCA_028867395.1 Nitrososphaerota archaeon
GATACTCCTGCCTGGTTTACGATATCAACATGAAGTACACGGTCAGGTGGAATATTCCACGAGACCCATGTGTTTATGGTATTTCCTTGCAAGTTCTGGATCAAGTACCCTGTCTTGTAATTTGTTAAGATGTTAGTCATTGTCTGAAGCACAATTTGTTCCTCATAATACGAATATCCTACAAATCCGACCGTCGCAGCAATCCATATCAAGACAATTAATCCGTAAAACCTTTTTGATATGTTGGGATTTTTTCTGTGTTCTTGTTCTGTGATGTCTTGCGACAACATTTTAATTTGCGAAGCTTCCTTTTCCTTGTGAATTTCTGATTCTGTAGTTTGTTTGGCCTTGGTTAGCTCCTCTTCTAGCCTGAGAATCTCCTGTTGGTATATTTTCATTAATTCTTTTAACAAAATATTTTGTTGTTCGACATTTCTTAATTTTTTTATCTTTCGTGTAATCCGTTGACGGAAATTTTTGTTCTTTTTCATTTTTATCCATTATGTTCACTGTAATCTCATTTCTCAGGAATTCGAATCAGGTCAAAAGTATTAAGCAGAAAATCCGGTTTCAAGTGGTTTTTTAAAAATGGATTTCACTCCTTTGTTTTTTAATTCTTCTATCTGTTGGTCAGAAATATATTCACTAGTAGTTGAAATAACTATATTTTGATTGTTCATATTCCCTGTCTTTTCAAGTTCCCGAATTATGTAATAGCCGATCATCTCGGGCATTTCAAGCTCAAGGAAGGTGATGTCGTATTGATTTCTTTTCAAGGTATCAACGCGTTACTGCCGTTGGTTATAGCAACACATGGATGTCCTTTACTTTGCAGGAACTCGCATAGTATGTCTGCAATATCCTTATCGCTATCAATTACAAGCACATTCATGCTATTCTACATAATTTCATTCCTAAGGGGAGATAAAATTGGCATCATTATCAAAAATGATAATTGAGATATTATCAAACGTGGAAATTGAATCTCCGCTTTTTAAATCCTGTCCGGTATGGGAGTTCATGAATGGTGGATTTGAGTTAATTGAGAGCAAATTTGATACCGGTAGGCTTTACCTCATTTCTAATACAGTGCGTGAAATTCCATATCATGTTACAAAATCAGAACCTATGCGGAAAGGAGAATAATCTAAAAACATGCTTTCTACAAAAAACCAGAAATATCTAGCAATATCTCTAGGCGTTACATTTCTCATTTGGCTAATCCCATTTTTGCTCGGAAAGAACATAGCCGTTTTTAAAGATGACCTATTTTACATCGTATTAACTGTCCTATTGGTTATGGTCTCAATTTACAGAGTCGTCTATACACAAGAAAAAACTTTGCGCATAACATGGATTTTGTTTTTGATCTCTTCATTTGCTATGCTCGTTGCGCAACACATGTGGTCATTTGATGAACTGATACTTGATGTAAAGCCGTTTCCTTCCTATGCAGATATTGCCTTTCTAATAGGGTATCTTTCGTGGATCCCATTTTTTGGCATGTTCATCAAGCCCATGAAAAAGTACATATCAAAAAAGATAGTTATCATTGCAATTGTTGTTTCCGGTGCAATAATTATTCCAAATCTGATTATTTTGATTCAATCTGCAGCAGGAGCATTTACGATCGAAAACACACTGTTGTCAGCTTATCCAATAATAGATGGAATAGTATTCTTTCCTGTAACTATTGGCATGATGTTGTTTTTCAAAGGTAAGACAAACTTTTTCCCATCATTAATGTTTTTTGCGATGATCTCCCAACTAATCGCTGATGTTATCTTTGAAATAGATAGTGCAAACGGAACGTATTACAGCGGAAGCCTTGCGGATCTGTTCTTCTACATTCCATTCATACTGTTTATGTTTGGAACCTATGATCTAAGTGCATTAGAAAAGAAGCAAAATGTGAATGTGAAAAACACATGAAACTTTTCTTCTCAATTCTTCTAATTGCATTCGGCATAATAATAACGTCAGAAGTAATTGGTGTAATTTTCATTTATGAGGTAAAGGTAAACATGGAAAATACGATACTGGATAGTGCAGAAGAAAAGAACCAATTGCTAGTAAACAGAATTGATAGCTACATTTCGGATAGAACAATAGACATGCTTAACCTTGTAAATGACAAGTCTGTTTTGCAGGCCGTAGTCTCTTCCAATGCAGACTTTCAAAAGATGGATAACCCAAGACAGTACGTTGAGACTCAAAATGCGACTTGGAATTCCACACCTAGAAATACGAGCCCGTCGCTCATGTTAAACATCACACAAAACCCCACAGCTGACCGACTACGAGAGATGATGAATATTGAAAAAGCGATCTTTCACAGTGATGTGTTTAGCAGAATGCTTTTGGCCAATTCATATGGAGCCGTTGTGGCCGCAAGCGAAGCACCTGCTGATTATGACCAGTTTACAGAGTCGTGGTACGTTGAAGTAAAACAGGATGGGCTGCATGTAGGTAACGTGACAATGGACAAACCTTCTGGCATTGTGGGAATTCCCATTGCAGTAAGGATTAATGACGAAAATGGAAATTTTGTCGGTGTTGCAAAGGGGATAATCAGCATCAACAACGTATTTCATATGTTATCTAATCAAATGGCAACGCAGAAAATTATGCCAGTAAAATACGAACTGTTTGACAGCAAAGGTACTGTCTTGTATTCTAGTGATCCCACCGAAAAACCACTTGCTACCTCATTTCCTGTTGATTTTGTGCAGAATATAACAGGACACTCAGGAAGTTTTGTCTATACTCATCCTGAAGAGGGACAACATTTTGTAGTCTATGTTACTTCCAACTCTTCGAAAATCACTCCAACTGGTAACTGGATTCTCGCAACGGAATACGATCCAGTACAAATGCTAAAACCTGTAAGAGACATGACAACTCTTCTGATTATCATAATGTTTGTATTGATTCCTATTACTTGCATTGTGGTATTTGTAATTTCTAGAAGAATTGAAAGACCATTGTCGTACATCATATCTACCTTGCATGGTTTTTCAAAACGTGATGTAAAGTATATTGTGCCTAATGGATCTGATGAAATTAAAGAACTGGCGGCAAATTTCAATCAGATGATGAAATCCGTGACAGAATCTGAAAGGAAAATAATCGAATCAGAGGGGCTATACAGAGATCTCTTTGAATCATCCCCCGACCCTGTAAGACTTATTGACTTGAATGGAATAGTAATCGATGTTAATCAAGCCTTTGTTAAAAAATTTGGATATTCTAAAGAAGAAGCTATCGGACAACCCCTTTCCTCGAGTCTTGTCGAGACTAGTCAATATGACATACAACAAATACTGCAAGAACTGAAGAGAGGAATTAAGATTGATAGCATGCAAGTTTTGTACAGAAAGAAAGACGGATCCACCTTTCCTGCATTGCTAAGTGCTACGCCATTTTGTGACTCTAAAAACAAACTTGTAGGATATGTTGGAATAATAAAGGATGTATCTGAGCTTATTGAAGCAAAAACAAAAATAGAAGAAAAGGAAGCAACGATAGAATCACAGTATGCCAAGCTTGCTCAAGTGGATAAGCTAAAAGATGAATTCTCATCGATGATATCTCACGAATTAACTACACCACTGTTTCCAATAAAATTCCATGCTGCAATGCTAAAAGACCCAAAGAATTTTGGCACCTTAAACAAGGACCAACTAAATTCAGTCAATGAGATTTATCAAAATTCGGAGAAACTTGAAAGGCTAATCTCTGATGTCCTTGAAGTCCAAAAACTTGAAATGGGAGTAACTATGTTCAAAAAAGAGTCTTTTGAAGTAGATGAATTTATGAACAAAATTTTTGCAAACAACCTGCCGTACATGGGAAATAAACAGATAAAATTTGTAAATTCCACAAAAGCTAAGACGCGGATTACAAGTGACTCTGACAGACTGGGTCAGGTCTTTAGTAACTTGATTATCAATTCTGTAGACTTTGTGCCAGATAAAGTAGCTATGATTGAGATCAATGCAAAAGACGAGGGAAACTATATCTTGTTTTATGTCAAAGACAATGGATCTGGAATTCCAAAAGACAAACAAGAAAACCTCTTCAAAAAGTTTTACCAAATAGATACCTCCCCTACCAGAAGGCATAGGGGAAGTGGACTAGGTCTGTCAATATGTAAAGGGATAGTAGATGGTCTTGGGGGCACTATATGGTTGGAGAGTGCAGTAGGAGTAGGGACTGTAGTTTATTTCAAAATCCCAAAAGTTGCTGTAACTAGATGAGTCTTCATCCAATAGAGTCAAGAAAAGCATCGAAAGTTGTATTGCAATATAGTGCCGAGGGTCTGAATTTTCATGGATGCATCTTCAGGGATTTTAGTGTACCGGATACTTTATCTAAGTTAGGAGAATATGTAATTTTATGAAAATTTTGGTTGTTGATGATAATGAAAGCATAGTGCGTATGCTAAAAAGTTTTTTCGAGTTGAGAGGCTATGAGTGTATGCCAAGCCTTGATGGGAGAAATGCTCTGGATCTCATGACGAGAGAAAAATTTGATGCGGTTATTCTTGATTTGGCAATGCCAGAATTTAGCGGCTATGACATAATTGACGAACTTGGGAAAAGTGGAAAAATAAAGGATCAAAACATCATTGTACTTACAGCATCTTCTATTGCATCGGACAAGATAAATTTACTGCTAAAACAGGGAATAAAATCATGTCTTAAAAAACCTGTTACGCCTGAAGTCTTACTTGACATTTTATCGTCTGTACAGAAATCAAGGTGATTCAAATAAAAAATATCGTTGTAAATTCTGGATTCAATGCTGAGTTCTTATTTTGGATTTGAAAAAATATGGGCAGGGCAGACCTTGTGGCATTTCCAAGAGCCTTGCCTGTAAGGCTGATGGAAGGCTATCCTGAAAAGCAAGTAATTGCGTTGACAGATTACGTGTCAAAAGACATCATGGTGAATATCATGTCAGTGCTGTAGGGTGAGTTTACCACTGAAAGTTTCTTGAAAGTAGTGGAATCATGGGCAAAAGTTTCTAATATTCCATTTAGGCGTGAGACAAAAGGAAGCTTGAGCACGTGTAATCCAACACGACCTGAGAAAAAATTGGTCACTGTACTTGGTCAACTCTTCAAAAACGTGATCGAGGAACAGTCTAGCAAAAGAGTTGCAATTGAAACGACTGACAAGACAGTCATGTTTCGTTTCTAAATCTGCACCTTCTTGAAATAACTAATTGAAATAGACTCAAATTCATTCATAACTTTAGAATAGTATCATACATTCTTCCTTTTCACCTAATGTGTAATATTTATTTGTGGGTCAAATTCACCCTGACGCATGCACGATTCCGAACCTGATACTTTTTCACAGAAAAATAAGAGAAGCGACTACTGCGAGCTGCTTGAAAAAATTGGAATAAGCGCAGAGCCAGAACAATTTGAGGCAGACGAGGTAGAAAAAAGTGATTACTATTCAAAGTATTTCTCCCACTCCCCAGCAATGGTC
>JAGWGO010000115.1 GCA_028867395.1 Nitrososphaerota archaeon
TGCTACAGACTCGTCCCCAAGCAATGTGTAATTGATGGATTTCAATTCACTTGTGAGAATTCATAACCAGTAAAATATCTTGTGGAAAAAATGCAGTTGCCGGAACATGTAGAAACCAAACAGTGTTTTGGCTCAGATAGATCCTACTTCGTGTAAAGTTATCAATCCATTATCTCCAACTATTTTTTTAATCGCTGGTAGGACCGACTCAATCTTTGGCAGTTCGTCTATTACCTCAATTATGAGAGGCATATTCACGGTTATGCCCTCTATTTGAAAATTGGACTTGCCCCGTTTGCCATATCCTTCTACTCCTGTCCACGCTGTGGCACCAGATATGTTTGATTTTTTTAACACACCAAGTATAACATGGTGTGTCCTTTTTCCTTCATAGTTGTCATTTTTCTTTATTCTTATCTTCATGCACCACATCTTCATAGTTCTCATTTAACTAAACTCACCTGCCATTATGGCACTTGTAACAACTTTGCCACCCATCACTGCTCCAAGGGACAGTCCTACATTTACAAGTACGTTTATTGCCATTACGGCATACTGACGATTATCAAATAAGTTGCTTGCCTCTAGCACAAACGAGGACATTGTGGTAAGCGCACCACAAAAACCAATTGCGACAAAAAAGGCATACTTGGCATCCAAATTCCATTGCTGTGACACCACCACAAATACTCCAATGACAAAACTTCCTATAATGTTCACTATCAACACATTCATTGGGAGAGAACCCCAGAGAAGCGGAGATGCTGTTATTTTAAAACGCAGAAACGTGCCAACCAAACCGCCTGCTGCAAGAAGCAATAATTCTATTCCTTTCATTTTTTGTCTACCATTTTTTGTTCTAGTAGACATTATTATCGTCATAGGACGCGGTTCTGGCCATCACGCCAAGGCTAATGTCATAGCCGTACATCTTTAGATCCATTATACTCATTTATAATTTGTGGTTACGCTGAATTTTGTCTCATGTACAACCAATAAGAAAATTAGATTCTAGAGTATGTTCCCATCAAGAAAGTCTTGTCAATGACATGTCCTGACATGGCTTGCTCCAGAACATTTCTGGTGGTGTTTGGGTCAAGATTTAGGCTAGTATCTAGTGCATATAGGGTGAAGAAATACCTGTGTGTTCCAGATGGAGGACATGGTCCTTTGTACCCGTGCGTTCCATCACTTGTGATTCCTTGAGGAAATGTCATGTTTTCTCCACTCAACTTGGTAACACTTGGAGAAATATTCCACATTATCCAATGCGTAAATGGGCCACTTGGAGCATCAATATCAACTACCGTTAGCACAAGACTTTTTGCATTTTGTGGAACGCCAGATATTGTAAGATGTGGAGATACGTTGTTGCCATAGCAAGTATATTGTGTTGGAATCGTACCGTTGTCTTCAAACGCAGAACTTGAAATGATAAAAGGCAGGGTATTATTCATTTGAATTATCCTTGCCTGTACAAGAAACTGAATTCCCTTGACAAAGTCTTTGTCAGAGATCTGCCCACTTGCCCACCACCCAGCACTAATCTTTATCCATGATGGAATATGTGGGTCACCGAGTACTGAGGTCGAGTTTTCCTGTATTGGTAGCTGTACTATTCCTTCTCGGATCAAGTACTCTATCCCTTTGACAAAATCCGAATCATCTACTTGCCCCTCAGACCACCACTTTGCAGTATTTTTTACCCAAGATGGGATTTGAATTGTTTCAGCGTAAGAATTCAAACTCGATAGTACAATGACAACAGTAGATGCCAAGAAGAGTGATTTTCTCACAATAAAACTAGCATTTCCTTTTAAATAAATTAATTCAAGAAGATCAGATCCTTTTTGCGACCTTACAGTGACAATTACAAAATTTTAATAGATTTAGAATAGAAACAAGAATGTGGTAGTAGACGTAATTAGAACAATTAACAGGGTGGGCAAATGGTCCCTTAATAGAGCGGTCGGCAAAAGAAGGCCTCTCATCGCGGTCTTTAGCTTAACCCATTATTGCAACTACTTTTGCCCCATGTGCCCCTTTGGAGACGCAGACAAACAGGGGCAGGTAAAACTTGCAAACAAAAATGACCTGACTACTGAGCAGTGGAAGCACATATTTGACAAGGTTGCAGAATATTGTATCTGGTCCATCATTGAAGGTGGAGAACCCACAAGTAGGCCAGATTTTATGGAGCTGGTGCGCTATCTTTACAGTCTAAAGATGCCAATCACTTTAATAACAAATTGTTCACTTTTACACACAATCAATCTTGATGAACTAAAAAGATACATCCAGTTCATCACATGTAGCATAGATTCGGTCTTGGAGGAATCATACTGCAAGGTTCGCGGAGTGACTCCGCAGACCTACGAACGTGTAATGCAGAATCTACAGATATTAACTGAACACAAGGTCCCACACTACTTCAACTCGGTGATCACAAAGTTCAACACAAAAGAGTTCATAGACAAGTCATACTTTAGAAGAGCAAAGGAGCTTGGAGTCAACGCAGTCTCGTTGACATTTGTAGAAGACAGATCAGATGTCGACTACTCACTTTTGCCTGACAGAGATACAATTGTCAACGTTTGTAAAAGTGTACTTGAACACATTTACAGCAAAGAAGATCCGCAGGTAATGATTCCTCCGCAATACTTTGAACAGATAATCAAACACGGGCGCGGGATGTACGACGAGTGCGGAGTATGGAAAAGCATTTTTGTTAATGGAAACGGTACAGTCATGGTACCTTGTTGGAAATACAATAGTCCTGAAAACACATACAACCTTCTTGAAAAGAGTGTGGATGAGATCTGGAGCGCGCCTCAATGGGAGATTGCAAAGACCTGTCATGACTGTGAGGTATTGGGATGTATATGGTACTCGTCTCAACCGGTGACAACTTTTGCTCAAAACTATATGCGTGGTCTATCTAAGATGATAAGTCAACGCTCTCCTGAAGTGGCACAGCAGATCTAGTTCTCCTTTTTGCCAACAATCATGTCAACCTTGTAATTGAGACTTAGTCTTGAATTTACGTCTAGTTTCCAAGGAATGTACGTTTGCCTGCTTGTACCTTGGATTAACTTGAATCCGGAATTCTGAACATTGCGTCTCAACTCTTCTGGAGTAATCCTTTGTTTTACAGAACTTTTGCCTCGCTCAAAGTCATAAGGGTCAGACAGCATGAGAAATTTTTCCGCCTGGTGTGATACGATATGTAGTAGTTTTCTTGGCTCTATAATGTCAAGTAGGTTCAGAGCCATAACAAGACCAAATTTTTTGTTTCCAAATGGTGGGCAAAGTGAGTCTGCCACAATAAAATCCGAGTTTTTTCTCTGGTGTCTTTTTGCTTCCAATATTCCATAAAATGACTTGTCTATTCCAAAGACACATGAATGTCTCTTGGCAACATCTCTTGCTACGTGACCTATAGAGCATCCGTGTTCTAACACAAGATCACAGACAGGCAACTTTTGTATTGAACTTCTTATCTGTGTGTAAAATTTAGACTTCATGCTTTGCTTGTAAATTTCCAGCCACCGTTTCTCAAGTTCGGTGGTATCATCTGATGTGTGCTTTATCTTCTTCAAAGTCTCTTTTACATACAATTTCATCTTGTCAGACTTGACTGATAAAAGTAGGTGCCCGCCAAGAGACATCCTAATTGAAAGGTATGATGAGAAGTCTTCTAACAAAAATGGCACTTTAGAGATTATGGGATAACGAGATTTACAGCCAGTACAATTTAGAAAACCCTCTACAGTCTCTTCGTCGTAGGCGATGGACTCAAGCGATAGATCGGAGTTGCAGTTTAAACATTTGATGTGTTTTACTGTAAAGTCAAACAATGTGACCTTACCAGATGGCTCAAATTAAATTCATACTGGCCTATTCTTGGATCTTGCTTTCCTGAAATGGAGAGGAGTTGTACCAACAGTACCTAAAATAGTCCAAGCACCATTCGTGAAACAGAGAATCTTTGCTGTAAAACATCTCTCTCATGTCTGCAACACCATCCAATGTTGGAAAACCCACGCATGCCTCCTTCTCGTTTAATACCACTACTACGTTGGTACCGGCTCTCATTTTTCTCTCAACTAGACCCTTGTCAAGTAAATCCTTCATTCCCAACTTGTTGAGTAGTTCTTTTCTTCCTTTTGGAACTATAACAGACTCGGAAAAAATGTAATGTAGTTGCATTCCCTGTTTTACCTTAGTCAGAAGCGGTTCTATCAAGTCAAGAGGCACTTCAGTGAAAATTTCATACACAAACTCATCTGCATTTTTATAGATTGACTTCCATTGCTCCAAAACTTTGACAAAGCCCTTAATTTGCTGCCCTCCTGCAAGAGCACCTATTCTTTGTATGAATTTCATTGAGACATCTCCAAAATCATGATTCTCAAAGTATTTTCGATTCTTGGAGAGAAACAACATGGATGGGACCTGCGTACACATGGTTTTTCCGTAGGTCGTCAGATCATACAATCCGTCTTTGTCTTTTGTTATCAATCCAGCCCCTGTAAGTCTCTCAAAATTTCGATGTACTTCTTGAACTGTGGCATGCAATTCTTTTGCCATGTTTGAGATCTTTGATTTTTTTTCTAACAGCTTGAATATTATGTTTAGACGTTGCTCGCTTGCAAGCTCAAGAAAGTCATTTGCCGCGTTCTCGTATATAGTGGTCAACGACAGGATTGTACAAAGTATTAATGTAAATCTTTGCCTACAATAAGAAACGGTTTTTGCATAATTTTACTATTAAAATTTGTCACAAAATTTCAATTTGAAAATTTTTGATGTGTCCAGACTTAGTTAACTAAGTTAAGTAATCCATTAAATCGGAGAAAGCAAACTAGTAACAATGTTAGAGGTTCGAGATGAGACAAACAAAGAGATTCAAGATCTCTTGTCTGACAACACTAACAGGATGATACTCCAATCAATCATTACTACCCCAAAATCCACCAGTCAACTCTGCATAGAATGTAACATACCTACCAGCACAGCGTATAGGAAGATGCAAAAGTTGTCAGAGCACAAAATGATACGCAAGATTGGGACAATAAATGAGTCTGGTAAGAGAGAGATACTCTACAAGAGCAATTTTTTTGTCTTGAAAAATGCCTTGAAATGAATTGTTAAACTAAAATACTGTCCCAGTTCCCAATAGTTTGTGATAACCGTAAACTGTAAAGATACACCTTCCATTAAATCCTCGCTGGCGGTATACACATCTGACAGGGTAGGCGCAGTTCCTGCCTTGAAAATACATGAATTTGTTCTTGCGCCGTTGGAAGACGAGGAGATAAACCCGACAGATGTAATCACGGCGATCAAGATGTTTCTTGCATCACTTAGTTGCGAAAAACACTTTGCAGTAATACAAAAAAATGACGTCATTACAATAGTCTCACTTGATGGCTACAAGTTAGAATCTTTTCCACAGGGA
>JAGWGO010000116.1 GCA_028867395.1 Nitrososphaerota archaeon
CTTGAAAAACTTGACATGCAGATTAGAACTGCTGATATAATCAATGCTGTAGATCCAAGCGAGGTGGTCTCTATGGTTATGACAACCCATCTCTTGCCGGATATCATGGGAAACCTCAGGGCATATTCAGGCCAGTCATTTAGGTGCACATCATGTGGCGCAAGCTATAGAAGAATTCCCTTGGCAGGAAAATGTCTTGAGTGTGGCAATAAACTGATTCAAACAATGACAAGACCATCTGTTCAAAAATATCTCAAGCTTGCAAGAAGGATGCTTGGCAAGTACAGGATTGAACCATATCTAAGAGGCCGAGTCTTATCTTTGCTAGATGAGCTTGAACTTGTGTTTGGTAAGGAAGACGGTAGCCAGGCCCTGCTTACAGATTATGCCTAGCGTATCTTGATGTAGTCATATCCGCCAATCTTGCTTTCAAAGCAGTAGCGGACCTTTTGGAATTTTTTTCTGAATCGTTTAACTTCAGCTGCAACCTTTTTCTTGTCTTTTTTATCAACAACTACATTTTTAATAAATTCCGCAACCTGTTTCATCTCTGATCCACCCATTCCAAGTCTTGTAAGCTCTGCAACTCCTAGTCTCATTCCTCCTGGATGGAAGTAATTGCGACCAGCCTTGATGTCTCCTGGAATAAGCTGCCTGTTTACAATAATGTTTGCCTTTTCAAGATCAGCCTCGATGGTTCCTCCGTCTCCAAACGAAAGTACGTTTACTACAATTTGGTGTGATTTTGTAAACCCGCGTTTCTCTCCAAGAACTGTAAAACCTGCTGCGCTTAGATCTTCTGCTAAGGTCTTTGCATTTTTGACTACCTGGGCTGCATATTTTTTGCCAAACTCTAACATTTCGGCAAACGCAATGGCCTTGCCTGCCATGTGGTGTAAATGATGATTACTTGTCATTCCAGGAAACGTTGCCTTTTTGATCTCTTCGGCATACTTGTTAAATGAGCAGATCATTCCTCCCTGAGGACCAAACAAAGTCTTGTGCGTACTCATGGTCATTGCATCGGCACCCTCTCTGAGAGGATCTTGGAACTGCCCTCCTGCAATAAGACCTGCCACGTGAGCCCCATCATAATTTATGAACATATTGTAACTTTTCAGAAAATCTGCAAGCTCCTTTACAGGATGAGGAAACAGAAATACCGAGCCTCCAAACATTGCAAGCTTTGGAACTCTACCAGCCTTTTCAAGCTCCTGTACCTTTTGCTTTGTCTTGTCTACATCAATTGACATTTCTTCGGCATCAAATGGATAGAACTCTATATCCAATCCATGGACAAGTCCTGCAGTTCCGGCGTGTTCTTTTTTGCCATGAGATATGTGTCCGCCAGAGGGAATTGACGGTGCAATCATCACATCACCTGGATTTGTAAACGCTGAATAGATTGCCAAGTTAGCAACTACACCCGAGATTGGTCTCACATCCACAAACTCTGCTTTGAATAGCCTTTGGGCAAGTTCCATGCACTTGAACTCTACTTTATCTATGTAGACGCATCCTGCATAGACCCGCTCTCCTGGCCACCCTTCTGCATATCTATTTGCAAAGTCTGAAACGGTTGCCTCTCTGACTGCCGGGCTTGGAATGTTCTCGCTTGCAATCAAGGGAATAGATTCTGCAAACCATTTGTTGTGAGTCTTGAGCAAGGAAAGCACTTCATTGTAAGCAAGACGTGGTGAAAAACGTGACATGACTTGTTCGATTCCCTTTCCTAATTTAAAATATCGTTAAAAATTGTGGAAAATTCAATCCGCCAAGAGTTGGTCTACATAAAGAATAATAAGGGAAAATCGGTCTCAGCAAATCATGTCAATTCAAGCGTCAGCAGGCGGAATTCCTGTTGTTATACTAAAAGAGGGCGCAACCCAAACCAAGGGACGTGACGCTCAAAAAAATAACATTACTGCGGCAAAGTTGATCGCAGAGGTAGTTCACACTAGCCTTGGACCAAGAGGAATGGACAAGATGCTAGTAGATTCTTTGGGCGATGTTACAATTACAAACGACGGTGCAACTATATTAAAAGAGATTGATGTCCAGCACCCGGCTGCAAAGATGCTAGTTGAGATCTCCAAGGCAACAGACAATGAGGTGGGAGATGGAACAACATCTGCTGTAATACTTGCTGGTGCACTATTGGAAAATGCCGAGTCTCTCATCCTACAGGATGTTCACCCAACAATAATTGTTGATGGTTACAGAAAGGCTGCCCATAAAGCAAGAGAGCTTTTGGCAAAGATTGCAGACAAGGTTACTGCAACCGACAAGGATGTTCTTGAGAGAATAGCAAGGACATCGATGCAGACAAAACTTGTGAGAAGAGATTCTGCAAACTTGGCAGACATGATAGTAAAGGCGGTAGTTGCAGTTGCAGAAAAGACTGATGATGGTTACCTCGTAGACATTGATGATATCAAGGTAGAAAAAAAGGCAGGCGGTTCCATCAAGGACTCTATTTTCACTAAAGGAATAGTGCTTGACAAAGAAGTAGTTCACAGCGGAATGCCAAAAAAGATTGAGAATGCAAAGATTGCCATAATCAATAATGCACTTGAGATTGATAAAACGGAATTTGATGCCAAGATAAACATTCAGAATCCACAACAAATGAAGTCATTTCTTGACGAAGAAAACAGAATGATAAAGAACATGGTTGACAAGGTCATTGCGTCTGGCGCTAATGTTCTGTTTTGCCAAAAAGGCATTGACGACATGGCACAACACTATCTTGCAAAGGCTGGAATCCTTACAGTTAGAAGAGTAAAAGAAAGTGATATGGCAAAACTTGCAAAAGCAACGGGCGCAAGAATAATTACAAACCTTGATGATCTCTTTGGAAAAGATCTTGGCACTTCCGAGATAGTAGAAGAACGAAAGGTAGAGACCGACAGGTGGGTCTTTGTAGAAGGTTGCAAGCATCCAAAAGCAGTTACTCTTCTTGTGCGAGGAGGATCTCAAAGAGTTGTCGACGAAGTTGAGAGATCTGTTCACGATGCATTAATGGTAGTCAAAGATGTCATGGAAAACCCCATGATTGTAGCAGGTGGAGGCGCACCAGAAACCTATGCTGCAACAAAGCTAAGAGAATGGGCAAAAACACTTGAGGGACGTGAACAACTTGCAGTAGAGAAATTTGCAGACTCACTTGAAGTAATTCCAATCACACTTGCAGAAAACGCAGGAATGGATCCAATTGACACACTTGCATCATTACGATCAAAGCAACTTAAAGGAAACAAGTGGACTGGCATCGATGTAATGAAAGGCCAAGTAGCTAGTATGCATGCAACAGATATCTTTGAACCACTGTCTGTTAAAAATCAGATAATTTCGTCTGCAACAGAAGCAGCATCTATGATCCTAAGAATTGATGATGTAATTGCAGTAGCCAAGGGTGCAGGTGGACCTCCGCCAGGCGGCATGGGTGGTATGGGTGGTATGGAAGGAATGGGTGGTATGGGCGGAATGGGTATGCCACCTATGGGCATGGAATAACCAAATCTATTCCCCTTCTCAAAGTTTATTTGACTAGTGAAAATAGGCAAACCTATGCAGCTAGGCAGCAACAAGATCTTGGCTGGTGCAAAGTACGTCTATCTGATAGTCTTCTTTGCATTGCTCTCAGGAGTTTTTTACCCAGTCATTACTCATAGTGCCTGGGACCCAGTTGTAATTGGAACAATAATACTCTTCATAGGGATGACTGGAGCTGTTGCTCTTTACAAGGCAGCAACTGGAAGCAATCACAAAAGAGCTTATCTTATCATTGGTCTTGCCATCATGGCAATTACAATGTTTCTGATATACGCCGCGATAGGAAGAGTCTAGATATCAAAATAAAGATAGAATTCGTGAGGATGCGGCCTTATTGAGATCTCATGATCGTCCGCCCTTTGTATCTCAATTATTTTGTCTATTGTATCGTTTGAAAATATTGGACTGAGAAACTTTCTATCGCTTTCAAGCTCATCAAGTGCCTCTCCCAGAGTGGCAGGCAAGTCCTTGATTCCCTTGGCATCCCTTTGAGCCTTGGTCATCTTGTATATATCTTCATTGACTGGATCGCCCGGATCAGTCTTCTTTTTGATTCCATCAAGCCCTGCAGCAAGAACTGCGGGAAACACAAGATATGGATTTGAAGATGGGTCTGGCGCTCGGAACTCTATCCTCTTTATCTTGGAATACTTTTCTCCCCTAAAATGAGCAGGAATTCTAATTATTGCAGACCTGTTGCTTGCGCTCCATGCAATATACACCGGTGCTTCATATCCTGGGACTAGCCTGTGGTAGGAATTTGTCGTGGGTGCAACAATTGCAGATAATGCCCTTGCATGATTCATGATTCCGCCGCAGTAGTATCGCGCTATTTGGCTAATCTCTTCTTTGTCATCTTTGTCAAAGAACATGTTCTTTCCATCTTTCCATAAACTGACATTAGTGTGCATTCCAGAACCTGCGTCCATGGAAATTGGTTTTGGCATCATTGTTGCCACCTTGTCATACTTTTTTGCAATGTTTCTTACAACATACTTGTAGGTCTGAGCTCCATCAGCAGCATTAGTCATGGTATCATATCTGATATCTATCTCACATTGTCCAGCAGTTGCCACTTCATGATGGTGGTTATCACATAAAATTCCAAAATACTCATTTAAACACTCTACACAATCATTTCTGTACTCTGTTAGAGTATCAGCAGGAGTGCTAGGATAGTATCCCTTTCTCAATGCCATTGGGTATCCCTTTCCTTCTTGGTTCCATGGAGCTTCCTTTGATTCAATTGAATATGACTGACCCTTGTATGGCGTCAATACATCCCACTGGATCTTGTCGAAAACGAAAAACTCTACCTCAGGACCCCAGTAACTTGTATCAAAACCCTGAGTGGTAAGATACTTCTCAGCTTTTTGCGCAATGCCTCTCGGATCTGCCTCTAGTCTTCCCTTTCCCCAGCCCCAATACACATCACATATCAACCTGGCAGTCTTGGAACTTGTCATCCAAGGAATTACTGCATATGTGTTTGGGTCTGGCTTTAGCACCATGTCAGAGTCCTGGATAGACGCAAACCCAACAATTGAAGAACCGTCTAGTTTTGGCAGTCCATCCTGCATCTGCTGCGGAGTAAACAGGTTTGCTGATATTGTTGTGTGATGAAACCTCCCCCTAAGACCTGTAAACTGTAGATCGATGAATTTTATTTGATCGTGTTTTATTTTTGCAAAAACCTCATCGGCAGAGTACGAAGTTGATACTGGCTCTCCACCAATCACTTTATATGGCAATTTTGCACCTTGATCATAAAACATAGGGGTCTATGATTTAAGTATTGTTGGGTGTGTAAATGTCAGAAACAAAAAAAATTGATGCAAATTCATTGTATGCCTTACTACTACGTGAAGTAGAAAACGATTCAGTGCAAGAG
>JAGWGO010000117.1 GCA_028867395.1 Nitrososphaerota archaeon
ATGTGATCATCAACTTGGAATATTTTTTGAGTAATATCTGAATTTTGTAGTTTTCTTGGTTTCTCCTCAACTGCCAAAACTATGCCATCCTTGCTCTTTACACCTATTGCAAGAGTTCCGCGCCTTACGGTCTCGATAGCATACTCGACTTGGTAAAGTCTGCCGTCAGGAGAAAATACAGTGATTGCTCTATCATAACCTGCTGCTGCTGGAAGCATTTCAAAATTCTTCCTTTGAAGGTTTAATTTAAGTTTATACAAGTAGATGATCATGCGTTTTGAGATCCCGTTTTACGGTCATGAAAACATCAGATCACTTCATCCAAAAACAATCGAGATCACAACCGAGTCAAATCTTACGACAAATGGAGACTGCATCGTTGGAGTTCAAGCAAGTGCAGGATGCAATGACCTGCCAGAAAAAATGAAAGCCCTTTTGCAAAATTCAAAATCCAAAGTAAGCTGCACGATAACAGTAAAAGACTTTTCATTTACCACCAAAGGCAGGGGCGACGAGAGACTTGTGCTGACAAACCCTCACGACATAGTTATCAGAAAAAGCTCCTTTGTGTGTCCAAGGACCCTTGCAACCAACTGCGACGCCTCCTCTGACGCCATTCCAAGAAACATGATAAAGGCACTGCAAGACCCTGATGTAAAAGGGATCTTTGCAATCGAGGTAACTTGATTACTTTTGAATTGCGAAATTGTTTTCCTCAAACACCTTTGTCATTGCGCGATTCATTATCTCAACTAAGAGATATTCTTCATAGTTTGACTCTGTTGTATTTTTTGAAGAATTTTTTTTCTTCATTTTTGAGCTTGTGTTTTGCGCAATGTTTTTGATCACTTTTTCAAGCTTGACTGAAGCGTCGATAATTGTTTTTGAAAACTCATTTTCAAAATTTGGTGGAAGTTTGTGCCCTAGGACTTTGACAGTCGTCCCATAATATTTCAAAACTGCACCGCGAATCTCTTCCATTTTGACAATCTCTACCAGTCCTGCTTCCTTTAGGACATCGAGGTGGTGCCTAATTGTGGTGGTTGCTTTCTTGTACCCTTCCTTGTGCAACTCCTCTACAATCTGCTCAGTCGAGAGTTGCTTGTGGTATAATATTTGCAGGATTCTCATCCTAGCGTAATCGTCAAGGGCTTTGGCTTGTTCGATGTTGGTGGCAAGAGTTTTGTTTATCTTGATTTCTTTTTGTAGTAAAGTGGACATTTCCTTTTCATTTTTAATACAGCCTAAAAGATCACGAGATCATAATTTTTTGTCCACTACGTAATTTTTTTTCACGTTACAATTACGGTACAACTGTTTCTAAATTTCACATCATGGTACAATGTACATGATTATAGAATCACATCATTACTACCATTACTATGCATGTTGTAGTATTACAACATAAATAGAAAATGGTAAAAATTTTCAGGGTTTTGGGAAAAAAGGTCCATCAGTGGTAGAAATAGCGTCCAGTGACAGGCAAATGCGCTAGCGGCCTAGAACAAAATTCGAGTTATAGACGAGTCTCAGTAATGCGCTCGTATGATTTTATGTATCTTGACGAAAGTTCATTGCAAAGATCAGTCGGCAGCTCCGGCGCAACAGGCTCTTTTCCTTGCTTGCGCTCCTCTTCGAACTTTTGTTGTATGCCGTGTGCTGTCAGCCAATCGCGCAAGAGTTGCTTGTCGTAGCTTTCCTGAATCTTGCCAACTGCGTAGGACTCTTTTGGCCACATTCTGTACTCGTCAGGCCCAATCGAGTCTCCAAGGACAATCTCGTTTCCAATCTTGCCAAACTCCATCTTCAAGTCTGCAAGTATGAATCCTGCCTTGTCTGCAATCTTGTACATCTCTTGGTAGATTGCAATTGAAGTCTTTTCAAGCCAGTCATAGTCTTCGGGGCTTGCAAGTTTCATGCGCAAGGCGCCTTCTCGTGTTATTGGGATGTCATGTGTTTCAGATTTTGTCGTAGGATCAAAGACTGGTGTTGGAAGATTTGCTGCTATTCTTGTGTCAGTGCCCTCTTGAAGCTTGACCTGACCTTCCTTCCATCTTTGGATTAGGCTTCCGTAAAAGTATCCTCGGACCACGCACTCGATTGGAATCATTGTCATCTTCTTGACTACCATCTTGTCTTTTGCCTCGGTTCTTACATAGTGGTTCCTTACAGGAAGTTTTTTGAACCAAAACTCGGCAAATTTGCAGAGGACTTCGCCCTTTCTTGGTATAGGGGTTGGAAATTTTACATCAAATGCAGAGACCCGGTCTGTGAAATGAAACAAGACGTGCTGGTCGTCAAGTTCGTATATGTCCTTGACCTTACCTGAACGCAAAAACCTCAAGCAGGCCTCAGTTGATCTGCCTAGGATTTAAGTTGATAGAAATTACGCGCCAGTTTGGGTTAGATGGTTTCAGTATAGTTATTTTTTGCCTTGGCCTGGAATCACGGGCAGGGTAGTAGTAGAGATGACATTGGGTATCTTGCGTATCTCTTTTGTGATTATCTTTTCAACCTCTTCCTCTGTAGGTACTTGGACCTTGGCAAAGATGTCGTACTGACCATAGGTGCCCATGGCCTCCTTGATGCCATCTATCTTGAGCAGATCATTCATTACTTCCATTTCATGACCCATTTTGCTTTTTACAAGAACAAATGCAAGTTCCATCTAGTCACCCTTGATTTCCGCCCTGCTCTTAAAGGTGGGTTTGATTCCTAAAGTAGAGTAATCACCCGTATAGCATGTAAAGCACATGGAATTGAGATCCATCCCAACTGCATCTGCCAAGTTTTTTGAATCATTGTAGCCAAGAAAGTCTGCACCGACAAGCTGCCTTACCCTTTCTGTGATCTCATCCTCGGCGTACTCTTTGCCGTCACCCAAAAACGTTACAAGCTCGTCCTGGGACGGAAAGTCAATTCCAGCATAGCATGGAAACTTGATTGGCGGAAAAGTAATCACCATGCTTATCTTTCTTGCACCTGCCCTTCTCAGGGCCTTGATGATTGCCTTTGAGCTTGTGCCGCGCACCAAGCTGTCATCGACTACAACTACGTGCTTGCCGCTAATTACCTGGGTAATTGGAATAATCCATCTGTTAATCTCGACCCGGTCGCTCTGGTGCGGCTCGATGAAACTTCGGAGAGGTCCCTTTCTGCTGTACCTGTCCTTGAGTAACCCTTCCTCAAACGGAACTCCAAGTTCCTGCGCATAGCCAAGAGCTGCAGGCCTTGCAGAATCTGGAACTGGGACAACAATGTCTGCGTCCTTGATTGGAAACTTGCGCGCAAGAAACTGCCCAATTCTTTTTCTTGCAATGTAAATGTTAGAGCCCTCCATTACACTTGAAGGATGGGCAAAATAGGTAAATTCAAAAGAGCAATGAGCCGGCTTTAATTCATCAGAGAACATCTCAGACTCGAGACCGGCATTGCTTATTTTTACAAGTTCACCTGGTTTGACATCCCGCACAAGTTGGGCTCCAACTGCAGAAAGTGCCACAGACTCTGATGCTACAATGTAAGAGTTGTTGTCCTTTCTGTACCCTATTACCATTGGCCTAAAGCCTCTCGGATCTCGTGCTGCATATACAGCGTTATCATCTGAAACAAACGTAAAGCAAAAAGAGCCAATCATCTCATTTTTTAGAATAGAAAGTGCACTTCCGAGTTTGCCGTTCTCTGACATGAGCGAGACAAGCCTTTGTGCTGCAACAAGTGTGTCACTTGCATTCTGTGGAGTAAAAGTGCAGCCACCCACCATTCCTGCCAACTCTTCGACATTAGATATTGTACCGTTATGGGCAATGCACAGGTCTCTGACCTTGAGCGGTTGGGCATTTTCAAGATTGCTCTTTCCAATTGTGGAGTATCTTACGTGTCCAATTGCTGCAGGGGATGAATAATCACGTGTGATCTTATCAAACTCTGATACTGCCGAGGAAACAAGCCCGAGCTGTTTGTGTGGTTGCTTTTTTGGAACTGCCACGCCCCAAGCCTCTTGGCCTCTATGTTGTAAAGCTCTGAGTGCGTCAATTACCATAGGTATGACGTTTGCGCCATCAAGACTAAAGACACCGACTACACCACAGTTCTCTTTAACCATGACTCACCAACAACCCCAACGAGTTTAACCATTTTTCTTGTGCTTTATCAACCCTTACACTTGCAACCGACTTGGTCTTGTTCTTAAATGAAATGCTTTGGCCTAAAAACTTGCCAATGACTCCGTACTTGACTCCTCTCCTTTCGAGTATTTCTGTGACGGTCTTTATCTTGGATGGCTCTATTACCAAAAGGAATCTAGAATGGGATTCTGAAAAGAGCAGCTCGTCGTCTCTGAGTTTTTCTGATGGCATAGTACCAAGTTGGACCGTGCATCCCATCTTGTTTGTAATACAGATCTCAGATACTGCTACTCCAAGTCCTCCCTTGGAACAGTCATGGATTGACTTTGCCAAGTCTTGATGTGCAATCTCTAAAACTGCTTCTTGATTTAGCTTGGAGGATTTCATATCTACTGCAGGGCAAGTTCCGCCAACTAGATGATGAACATACTCGTAATATTCAGAGCCGCCAAGCTCGTCCTTTGTTACACCCACAAGTACAAGCAAGTCATCTTTTTTTGCTTGTTTTGGAACAACGGGCTTGCCTTCAATTAGGCCAAGGACGCCAATTAGCGGCGTGGGCTTGATTGGGCCCATGTCAGTCTCGTTGTAAAGGCTGACCTTGCCTCCCACGCATGGAATCCCAAAGTACTTTGCATAATCCGTTATTCCTTCAACTGACTCTTTAAACGTCCAAAAGATTTCAGGGTCTTCTGGATTTCCAAACTGCAGGTGGTCGACCATCCCAATCGGGGTAGCGCCTGTGCATACGATATTTCTGCAAGCCTCATCGAAGCATCCCATCACGCCCTGCCTTGGGTTTATGTAGCAGTGCTTTGAGTTGCCGTCAATCTTGATTGAGAGAAATTTGCCGTTGTCAAGTCTCAAGACAGATGCATCTTGGCCTGGCTTGATTACAGTTCGTATCCCGACCTCGTGGTCATACTGCGTATAGACCCACTGCTTGCTTGCAATGTTTGGGTTTGATAACATCTCAAGTAGTGTTTTAGAAAGATTTGGAGTCTTTGGTTTTTTAATGGAAGTAATATTTGCAAGATATTTTGGAGTTGACGATGGTCTGTCAAGGAGAGGCGCGTTTGCAACTACATCGCTTGGAAGTTTAGCCACAGTGTCTTTTTGAGTTTTAATCTCCATCATATTGTCAGCAGTGACTCTGCCTGCAACAGAGAATGGAACGTGAAACTTTGTACAAATTCCTTTTAGCGTTTCAAGCTTTTCAGGAGATGTTATCACAAGCATCCTTTCTTGAGACTCGGATACAATCAGTTCAGTTGGAGACATGTCCTGTTCCCTCTTGTGAAC
>JAGWGO010000118.1 GCA_028867395.1 Nitrososphaerota archaeon
TTATAACCGGCGGTGGCCTGATCTTGTGTGGTGCTGCTCTTATTACACTTGCCTAGTCAAACATTTTATTTGGTCAAAAATCACTGCTTTCAACTTGAAAGCAATCATAGTTTTTAGCGGTGGGATGGATTCTGTATGTACCGCAGCCTATTTACAAAAAAAATACGACATTTACGGAATCACGTTTGCCTATGGCCAGAAAGCTGATCAGGAAATACGTGCAGCTAGATATTTTTCCAAAATTCTGAAATTTCGCGAGCACAAGATAGTCGATATAGCGTTCATGAAATCGTTGTATGAAAAGACAAATGCTTTGACTTATTCAAAGATGGCCATACCTTCCAAATTTGATTATTCCATAGTGGTTCCTATACGAAATGCTGTTTTTCTTTCCATAGCTTCTGCTTGGGCATTTTCAAAAGGTGCGGATCTAGTGGCATATGGAGCTCACAAAGATGATCAGCGATACCCTGACTGTAGACCAAAGTTTTCTAAACTACTAACAGGTGCGTTCAATGAAGGGGAAGTTGATGGCATAAGGAAGGGTTTGAGAAAAAAGATCAAGATTTGGAGCCCATTTATTGGAAACCTTTCCAAGAGTAGTCTTCTCAGGATTGGTTACGACCTTCTAGGAGACGAGATTTTCAAGACATGGAGTTGTTACTCTCAATCAAAGGTTCATTGTGGAAGATGCGAATCATGTAATAATAGAAAGCTAGCTTTTGCACGCGCTAGGATGTTAGATAAAACGAGATACAAATCTGCTTAGATTAAATTTTTAATGCAGGTCTTTTGAACAAGAGCGGTCTTACTACGATATAGTATGCAAGAAATGGTATTCCAACTATTCCCCAGAATATCCAATTAGTCATGTCTGGAGTAAAGTGAAGTTTTGCAAAATAGTCCATGGAACTAACTGCGGCTAATATTCCAACAGCTAGTACAATGAAGAACTCTATTGCATACCACGCAAAGGCAGGCCATGAATCCTTTGGCACATGAACATTGTTATGTACGCCCACAATCGTCGTGAGCTGCATGTTACTATATAATTTTTCAGATTTAGACTATGTTTGGAGGAGATCTGCCTGTATAGATTAGGCTTAAAATGTCGGTTCTTGCTTCTTTTTTGTCGTATATGCCCCTTGATGCAATAGTTGTTACTATCGCATCGTTTCTTACACCACGCATCTTCATGCAAAGATGCTCACCTTCTGCTATAACCAGAACTCCCTTTACCCCCTCAGAATGCAACTCGTCTGCAATATTTTTCGTAATCCTTTCCTGAATTTGTAATCTCGCAGAATATTTTTCCACTAGACGAACTAGTTTTGATATACCAAACACCTTTCCATTTGGACTATACGCTACTGTAATCTTGCCAAAAAACGGTAACATGTGATGTTCACACATTGAGTAAAATTGTATATCTTTTGCAATAACAACATCAGAGTCTTCTGAGAATTTTACCGAAAGTTCTGACTCTGCATCATATCCCTTAAAGATCTCCACATACATGTCTGCTATTCTGCTTGGCGTATCTATAAGACCCTCTCTTGTTGGATCCTCGCCAATCTCAGCAATCAGCTCGCGAATTAGTTTTTTTATTCTCTCTTTGTTCATTATGGTGCTCCTATGAATTTGTGTAACTGAGGTACAATACGCACTTCTTCATAATAAAGATGAACTATATCATAAAAGTCAAGAAGCTGCTTCAAATCAGGTTCTGCTATCCCATATGTAGGCTGTATTATAAATCCTGCAATCTTGGTCTTCGATATAATATCAAAAATGTTCTTGATGAGATGTTTGAATTGCTCAGGTTGAGTCTTTGAGCTTACAACAATCTTGATAAAAGTCACTTTACCGGAATCAGCTGCAAGTTTTAAGCATTGTAGTTCGTTTTCCAAAAGTTTAGAATAATGAACTTCATCTACAAATTCAGAATCAATCGTTTTGAATTCAATTTTGATGAAATCAAAATATGGCAATACTTGAGCAAATTTTGCAGAATCAAAGCAGGAAGATTCCAAATACGTTGGAATTTTCTTTTGTTGCACAAATTTTGCTAATTCAGATACTGCTTCAGATTGGACAAGCGGATCTCCACCAGTAAAATTTACTTTGTATGTGTTTTTTACTAGATTTTGTTCAATTAGTTTCTTTGCCTCATCGATTTGATACTCTTTTCCTGATGTCATTGGCAATGCTTCTTTTGTATCACAATAGAAACACTTGAAGGGACAGCCAGCTAGCCTGACAAAAAGCGTCTTTGTTCCATAGAGAATCCCTTCTCCTTCTATCGATGTAAAAATTTCATAAAGTCGTACTTTCAAGTATTCAATCTCTCTTCTTGTTCAATATTTATTTAATTGGATTTTATGATGAATAATTTTTACCAAAACGATTTATCTGATTAATAAAAGAAATCACATGGTGAAAAAAGCAATTTTTCTCCTTGTTTTTGTGTCCTCAATAATTTTCATCAGTTATCAGCATGCAGAAGCGATAACTATTACTGCCATTCCCAAATCTTCCACCTTTGGCCCAAATGACTGGATAATTGTAAATCTCAAAATTCAGGGGTATAATGGTGGACCAATATCTTGGACTGCCCATAGACCAAACAATTCTACAATATCAGGTAACCTCACACAAGTAAAGCCTGATGGTACAGTTACACAGCAGATTGTGAGAGATGCATTTGACAACTATTTTGGCAATTGGTCAATTACCTACAAATATGATGGCATCAATCAAACAGCTACTTTCAAAGTAAATCCAATTGTGTTACACATCTTTACTGACAAAAATCTATACTATGAACCAGATGTAATGCATGCAAACATCACAACCTCATATTATATACCAGTCGCTGTCCAAGCAGAATTTTTTCATCTGAATTTCTATGATCAAAAAGGAAAGGTTGTAAGCGACATACCACAAGTAGACATAAGGGCCTTTCAGCCAAGTGTTATCTACAATTTTCACATGATAGGCCTCGCGGATTATCATCCTCCAGGATTATACAAGCTTAGAGTACAATATTATAACACAATTGTTGAAGTTCCATTCCTTTTAGGAAAATATTCCGAACTTATGCAAGTATCTGCACAAACAGACAAGAGTACTTACCGGTTGGGTGATATTATCAATATGGAATTATTATTCACTCGTGTCACTCAATCAGAAGGCACATTGAAAATAACAGACCCATCAGGGAATGTTACTACACATCAATTTCAAGTATTTTCGGTACACACCCATTTGATCTTAAACGGTATAACAAAAAAGGTAGGTACGTATAGTTATGTTCTTCAATATGCCGGTGTAAGTACTTCAGGTTCGTTCACTGTAAATCCAAACCCAAAATTATTGCCTAACATAGAATTTGACATATTTCTTGACAAATTAACCTACAGACCTGGCGATATCATTTATGCCAGAGCCTACATCTCACAGGTACTTGTAAATTCGGTAGATCTTTGGGTAGTAGATCCAAATGGAGTCGAATATCCGCGAATATCATTACCAATAACATCGTTTGAAACAATATTTCCACATAAAATAGGCGAGAACTATACGACCGGACAATGGCAACTTTACATGGATTATGATGGCATAGTCAAAAGCGTTCCATTTTATGTGATAGGATCTCCTGTTAGAGATGATGAGCTGCTAAATGTTAATCAATTTAGTATACCCTCATTTGTTTCAAATTTTGGAACAGCGGCATCACTCAAAGATCCAAGCGGAATAGCCATAGATACAGACAATGATGTTTACGTTGTAGATGCTGGCAATTCTCAGATAAAAAAATTTGATTCTAATGGCACCCTCTTGCTTTCTTGGGGAAGTACGGGGTCTGGCAATGGTCAATTTTTTCATCCAAATGGAATCTACGTTGGTAAAAAGTATGTCTATGTAGCAGATACTGGGAATGCGAGAATTCAGATGTTTGACAAGCAAGGTAACTTCATCTACAGATGGGGAAGTTATGGAGATGGCCGTGGGATGTTTCACACTCCTGTGGGTTTGGCTGCAGATAGCAGTGGTGACCTATTTGTTGCAGATTCTGGAAGAGGAACCATCCAAATATTCAATACGCAGGATCAGTACTCCGGAGAGATAAGACCATTACTTACAGAAGGAGCTAATTTCACAGCTCTTAATGGTCTAGCATTTGATTCAAAGGATTATTTCTATACATCCTCTTCTGACAATAAAATATTAAAATTTTCAGACATTGGAAAATTCATAAACTTTTTTGGTTCAAGTGGAACTGAAAATGGCAGATTCAATAATCCAACTGTAATAGCGACAGATGCCAAAAACAATTTCTATGTAGCAGATACAGGCAACCATAGAATTCAAAAATTTGATCCATATGGAAATTTTCTTCTAAGTTGGGGTTCTGAAGGAAATATGTCAGGCCAATTTGAGGAACCGGTTGGTCTTGCAACAGACTCTTCAGGAAATATCTATGTGATGGACAAGAAAAATGATAACATACAAAAATTTTCTCTATATGGAACAGGAAGTCGCGTTATTCCTTATTGGGTTAAAGAAAGGATACAAGGTTGGTCGGAAGGAGCATTAGGCAAACGTGATTTTGTGTTAGCAATCCAATTCATGATAAATCAGGGTTTGATAAATGCCACTATGACAGGCGATAATTCACTAATACATGTTCCAGAGTGGCTAAAAAACGATGCCAAGTGGTGGGCACAAGGTCAGATCGATGACAAGATGTTCACAAATAGTCTTCAGTATCTTATTTCCAAAGGAATCTTTAGAGTTTAAGAAATAACTTTGGACACTTTTCTTGCAAACAATCCTGCAATGAATATCAGGACGCCTAGAATCCCTATTAAACTTCCAATAAACTGGATGGTATCGCTTAGATCTGGCTGCATCGAAGCAAGAAATACTGCAAGTATTGCACCAACAACTATCATTGGAATACCTATGCCTATTGAAATCTGCTTTGATACCATACGCTGTGCTTCCGCTCAAAAATCTATATGAATTTTATGGAACTATGGAACAAGTTGAAAATAAAGGCAAATTTCAGCTGCTAAAATAACTTGTACTAACCCTCATTATGTCCTCTTCCTCTATCTGAATTTGTATTATCGTGTCTTTTTCCATGATCATTATTCTTTGATTCTTGTACGGTGGTATGGTTCGAATTTGATTGATGAATTGGTGTTGATACTGTAGTGTTTGTGGGTGGAGATTGAGGTGTTGGTGGAGTTGATACTGTAGTGTTTGTGGGTGGAGATTGAGGTGTTGGTGGAGTTGATACTGTAGTGTTTGTGGGTGGAGATTGAGGTGTTGGTGGAGTTGATACTGTAGTGTTTGTGGGTGGAGATTGAGGTGTTGGTGGAGTT
>JAGWGO010000294.1 GCA_028867395.1 Nitrososphaerota archaeon
TTAGTGCCGTTCTCAAGAAACCGATCGAGATAAACGACGTAGTCAGTACAATTAGCAAGATGGTTTGTACAACGGATATCCCATGAGACCATGATCCATAATCTTAGTGGATTCTATCTTTGATAATGTAACTTTATAGTTTATCAGAAATTAGATAACTAAATCGTATAGTTTATCTACTTAGAGGTAACGTATGTTTAGTCTGTTTATTGGTTCGGATTGTATCTTAAAAATGCGCCGACTTTTCCAATGCTGGAAAGCATGGCTCCATGTTCGGTAGCGCCCGATATTACCTCAATTTTGGTTCCTGCTTGATCAGCAAGTAAAGATAGATAGTCTACTATATCTCGCTCAGATGACTCCAAATCCATGCTTTTACAATTGGGGCATGGCTTGCTCATAAGTTCCTGAATTCTGGCAATTAATTTTGGTCTTTCTAATATCTCAGATTGTACGTTTTGGCATCTCTTACATGTAATGTCTATCTTGCGTAAATTGGTGTCGTCCGTTATTAATATGGTATCAACCACATTTCTCTTAAGAAGGTCGATTATCTCCTTCAAACCATATGTGGCAAGACCTTTACTATTGTGTATGTCATAGAATAGTTTCTCTACGAGTTTTTTTTCTTCAACCATTCTAAAGTCTGTTAACACATCTTGTGCTCTTGAAAATGCTTCTCTGACTCCTTCTGCACCAGCATAGGATGTGTCAAGAGTCGCAATTATCATGTTCTGAAGTCTATATTCCAAGTATTCCTCTTTTATGAAATTCTCTTTAGTTGGTCCAGGTCCTGAAATAACTAGTCCCTTTATTGGATAAATGTCAATAAAATATTCTTTTGTAGTGTGTGCGACTCTATTGTAGTAATCATTTAGTTCCATTTCTCTTAGTCTTTCAAACCTTCTTGCTGATTGTCCGCCCTGCCTGTGTTTTCCGGCAACACCTGACGAGGTCTCAGACAATACGTCAAGCTTGTCTCCATGCAAAAGCCCCCAACCTGCGTCTTTTGCATCAATTGCAAGAAAACCTATCATGTTTTCCTCTTTGA
>JAGWGO010000119.1 GCA_028867395.1 Nitrososphaerota archaeon
TCGCTTATCAAAGTCTTTCACATCATTCACCAACCATTCTTAGAACTGAGCATTTTTCGCTTATTTAAAATAAAATCACTTATGAGAACCTTATCAATTTTTTCTGGATTAATGTAATATGCTCTGCCTTTGAGACGTTTTTCTAAATTTTCAACGTAACTTAGAAGCTCTGCCTCTTCACTTACCATGATAGTATCTATCTCAATTCCTTCTCTTTTACATTTTTTTGCTTCCTGTAATGTTTTAGCCTCGATGGTAGGATCTACTTGTCTATACCTATAGCAGAGGTATACCATCTCATTTCTAATGTCTAATTTTGTTTCTCTTTCAGTTTTTATTTTATCAAGAGTGGAATGATCAGGTTTGTAGAAATGTGAATATGGTTTATCTGATAAGATGGTAGTTTTTTGCGATTCGTCATCCACAAAGCATGCAGATGGTTGGCCGTCGGTGATCATAACTATTCTTTTATTGTGAGATTCATCTTTTTTCAGTATCTTCAAAGCCAATCTGAAAGCAGCCTGATAATTGGTATAGTGTAAAAAGTTATCATTTGCGTCATAAGTCTTAAGATATGGTATGTCATGAGGTTTAATCTCTGACGCCAAGGAACCAAATCCTACAATGTAAATGGAATCGTTGGGAAAGAATTTTTTGTTCAATACATATAACGCCCATAAAGCTTTTTTTGCAGCCTCTATTCTGCTTCCTTCTCCGGAGATTAGAGAATACTTCATTGTTGAGCTTAAATCTATACAGTAGACTACTCCAACTTTTACCTCTTCGCGAGTTTCGAATTTTTCAAAGTCATCAAACTCTAATTTGATAGGAAGATCGGTTGTCGGTTTTTTGCCCTTGGTTCTTTGTACAGAATTAAGTATTGTCTTTGGTATATCGAGATTTTTAAAATCGTCGCCTCTTTCCAGATTGGTAGTTGTATCAAGTAGAATACCACCAGAGCCGATGTTTTTTGTTTCGTGAAGACCAAGCCCGCCTTCATTTATTGCTTTTATTATATCAACTAACATTCTCTGGCCTATTTCGAAAAATCCTTTGTTAGTAAGCCATTTTTTATCATCTTTTAGATAACCTTTTTCTTTGAGATATTTTGTGATTGATTCGCTGCTTCCACGAATATCTTGTTCATTTTTTTCCTCATTGGTTTTGGATTGTGATTGTTGTTCGTCCATTGTTCCTTGAAATATCCTCTCCAGATCTTGGACAGATGGGGTTTTCTCTTTCAACACCTGTTTTGCCATGTTCTTTAACAGTTTGCTTAGTTGTTCATTTGATATTTCAGAATCAGAACTCTTCGACTCTTTCTTTTCATTTAAAAAATATACAAAACCTGATGTGCTATGCCGCAACGTAATTGCCCTCTCTTTTGTCTAAAATTTTAGGTTCTATGGAACAGAGGCCATCTAAAGTTAATTCAAGTATAGCTGCCTTTAGTTCATGACTTGCCATCTCAGAAAACTCGAGGGATCCTAATGGCATATTGTATTTCTTAGCTTGATCTACGAATGCATTTTGCTCTGACAAAACCTTTTGATAAATTTTATCAATCAGGTCTGAGAGAGATCTGAAATTTTTAAGTTGGTTTTCATAAGAGGTTTCAATGCTATTTGAACCTAGTATTACTTGGGACACAATGAAATTCTTACCTGTGAACTCCTTTTTTATTGTCTCAAAAACATTTTGCCCCATATCTTTGACATATTCTAGTGAAGAGTCTTTGATTGCAACATCAATGAGGTTCTTGAGTGTTTTTCGACGATTTTCAACAGTATCATCAAGTTCAGCAAGCTCAAACTTTGCACTCTGCTCGATACAAAAGATATCGCTTGGTCTTGGCAGTGGCAATATATTATGAGATAATGCTCTTGTTCTTTCTGCTTCTCCGACCAATAGTTCAAGTCCATGAACACTCATTCTGACGCTAACGCCTTTATCCCGATTGATCTCCTGGCTTATGCGTGCATTCTGTACTATTCTTACCAATATTTTTAGCATGAATACCGGAATGAATGATTTTGGAATTTTTGACTCTTGAACAACTATTAGCATTTCGTCGTTCATAGTTTTTGGATAATGTGTGTGTATGCTACTCTTTAATCTGTCATAAAGGGGCTCAATTATTTTTCCTGCGTGTGTATAATCAATAGGATTTGCAGTAGCAAAAAATACAGTTTTTGGTTCAAAAATTACTGGATAAGATCCAGTAGTGAAGCGGCCTTCTTGCAGTACTGAAAGAAGCGCTACTTGTTTTCGCGTGTCAAGAACTGGAAGTTCATCAATGCAAAACAATCCATGTTTTGCCTGCATTAGTTGGCCGGGAGAGTAAGATTCGATCTCATATAGCTCTGTTCCTTTTTTAGTTATTTTAATTGCATCAATCTGTCCCACCAGATCTTTTACAGAAATATCAGGAGTGGCAAGGACATACTTGAATCTGTCTTTTCCAAGGACCCACTCTATGGGAGTATCAAGTTTATTATTGCGAATCTTTTCCACACTATCAGAATCTACGTAAAATCTTGGCCTAGACATGTTGTATTCCTTATCTTGTAGTAAAAGAGTCAGATCATGAGATGGTAGATCCATAGGGCAGTCGTTTGTAATACTACCTCGAATCACAGGCATTGGAGAGAGTAGATTTTCTGCGATAGTTTCAGCTATCTTGGTTTTGGCCTGACCAATTTGACCTACCAATATCATATCATGATGCGACAAGATGGCTCGATCTAATGCTGGTACGACATCATTATCGAATCCAATTATACCCGGATACTTGATACTGTTGGTCTTTATCTTTGAGATTAGGTTTCTTCGGAGTTGCTCTTTAGCATCTACTATCTTGTAATTTATTTCCAAAAGTGCACCTAGTGTTTTTATCTGCTTATAATCCTCAGGAACGCCTGCCATTATTTCGGTATATTTTGGCTCTGAGGCGTAACTGCGGCTGACAAAATTTTCAAAATCTTGCGTCAATATAATAAATAGAATGTAATTCTGATTTAAAGCATTATTTGTTTTAGTATGGTTTTTATCGGGGAAAAAGGCGTTTTTCAATACTTGTCTGCACAAGAATTTAGACACATCGTTAGAATTGCGGGAAAAGATATACCCGGTACTAAAAAGACGATAATAGGTATTAGTCAAGTTAAGGGAATGGGTTACAGTTTTGCAAAATCTATCTTAGACATCTTGAAAATTAATCCTAATAGCAATGTTGGGTTTCTAACCGAGTCTCAAGTTGAAGAAATTGAAAAGGCGATGAGAAATCCAGCTTCTGTCAATATTCCCTCTTGGTTTCTTAACAGAAGAAAAGATATCGATTCAGGAAGTGATCTACATCTGATTACATCAGATATAGATTTCAATGTAAGAAATGATATTGAAAGAGAGAAAGGTATGAACAGTTGGAGAGGATTTCGTCATACTTATGGATTAAAGGTACGAGGCCAAAGAACTCGCACCACTGGCAGAAAAGGTGGAGCTGTAGGAGTTCGCAAAGGTGGCAAAGTATTACCAGCTGGTGCGCCAGCTGAAGGCGCTGCAGCTCCTGCTGCTACAGCCGCTGCAGCTCCTGCTGCTACAGCCGCTGCAGCTCCTGCCGCAAAGGGTGCGGCCGCACCTGCAAAGGACTCAAAGGCATCGCCTGCAAAACCAGCTGCAGAAAAGAAGGCCAAATAGGTGAAAAAAGATGGGAGATCATCCAAAGAATTCACGTAAAATGTGGAGAAAACCAAAAAGACCTCTGAATTATGACCTCTTAAATGAAGAGCTCTATGTTCTTGGTACTTATGGACTCAAAAATAAGAGAGAACTTTGGAAAGCACATACCGAACTTTCTAGAATAAGAAACCAAGCAAGATCTCTCCTAGCTCTAACACAAGATGTTAGAAGTAGAAAGGAACCGACACTTATGAAATCTCTGACAAGAATAGGATTGGTAAAGGAAGACTCTACTCTAGATGATGTTTTAAATCTAAAAGTAACCGATTTGTTGGGACGAAGATTGCAAACAGTGATTCAGAAAAAGGCCAACATCAAAAGTCCATACCTTGCACGACAAGCCGTAGTACACGGACATGTTATGATTGGGGAAAGAGTTGTAAACATTCCATCTTATACTGTTACAGTAGAAGAAGAGAATCAGATCAATCTGTCTCCCGGCGTAGAGATAGGCAAGACCAAGCAACAACCAGTTATTGAAGAGACAAAGCCCGAAGAACAGATAGAAAAATAATACATAATTATTATCTATCCGACGCCATATAGATTAGACATGTGTTCAATTATAGGATATCTTGGCCTTAGCCAGGCTGCGCCCATCATAGTAAAGGGCTTAAAGAGAATGGAATATCGCGGATATGACAGCGTAGGAGTTGCTACGTTTTCTAAGGATCAGATCCTTGTAAGAAAAGGAGTAGGCAAAGTAATAGAGGTAAACAAGACAGTGAAGCTTGACGAGCTTTCAGGAACTGTCGGTATAGGCCACACGAGGTGGGCCACACACGGTATGGTCACAGACACAAATGCCCACCCCCATCCATCCAGCACTGGAGAAGTAGCCATCGTTCACAATGGAATAATAACAAATCATGAAGAATTGAAAAAGGATCTTCAACAGAAAGGCTACACTTTCAAGAGTCAGACCGATAGTGAGGTGATAGCTAATCTCCTTCAATATCACTACGACAAAACCAGAAACATAAAGCAGTCAATGGTTGATACTGTTGCTGATCTGAAAGGAGATTATGCCTTTGTAGCAGTTTTTGAGGATGGCACGTTATCTGCTGCAAGATTCCATGAACCGCTTATAATTGGAATAGGAAAACAAGGATATTTCATTTCTAGCGACGTACTTGGATTTGTAGAGCATACAGATGAGGTCATTTATTTGGATAACAAGGAATTTGTAATTCTTAACACAACTGGGATTCAGATTTTTGATTTTGACGCAAATCCAGTACAACACCAAATTACAAAGGTTTCAAAAGAATTTGCAGATGTGTACAAGGGAGAATATGCACATTTCACCCTAAAAGAGATATCAGAACAGCCCAATACCATTCTAAATGCTGGTAGTAGTACAAAACTTGAGCTTGATTTGGCAACCGATTTTATCAGACATGCAAAAACTCTTTACATAACTGGAAGCGGAACAAGTTACAACTCTGCACTTGTAGCCAAGTTTCTTTTTTCAAAATATGCCAAAATAAAGATAGAACCCATAATTTCAAGTGAGGCTCACTTTTCACATGATATTTTCGAACAGCAATCAATTCTAATAGCTTTATCGCAGAGCGGAGAAAGTGCGGATGTATTAGAAGCTGTAAATATTGCAAAGAAAGCTGGAACTAAGATAATCTCAATC
>JAGWGO010000120.1 GCA_028867395.1 Nitrososphaerota archaeon
GGCTTGTTGCCATCGGATACGCAGTTGTGCCGTCACATATTGCAATATAAGATGCCTCTACCCCGTCTATTCTCTCCTCAAGTATCACGCGAGCTCCTGCAGGGCCAAACTCTCTTGCAACAAGTATTTTCTCTATTGCAGAGACTGCCTCTTTGGTATCATTGCATACTATAACGCCCTTTCCTGCAGCAAGCCCGTCAGCTTTTACAACAAGGGGATACCCGACAGACCTTGCGTACTCTATTGCCTTTTTTGCATCATCAAAAATATCAAACCGTGCAGTAGGGATTCCGTTTCTTTTCATGAAATTTTTTGCCCAGACCTTTGAGGACTCTAGCTTGGCAGCCTCTCTTGTTGGGCCAAATATCGGAAGGCCTTTCTCTGTAAATATATCAACGATTCCCATGGCAAGTGGGACCTCTGGGCCTACGACAGTAAGACAGTTGTTCTCAGAGGCAAACTTGGCAAGCTTTTCAATCTCTTCGACTTTGATGTCAACATTGTTTGTGGTGCCTCCGTTTCCTGGAGCATAATATACCTTTGAGACCTTTTTGCTTGAGGCAAGCTTCCACCCAAGTGCGTGCTCCCTGCCCCCAGAGCCTACAATCAGAATGTTTTCCAACGAGATTTACTTTTGTGACTGCTATAAAAGCTGACCCCGAACAAGATTTTCTGGTTTTATCAATAAACAAGGCCGCATAATTGATTATGCGTGCAAGAATGAGATCAACCTCTCGCAAGAACAAAAAGACATGTTTTTCTTTAGTTCTTCGATTGTTTCACCTTCACTTATTGCACCAGGCAGTTCAAGACATTGACCAGTATAGCCACCTTCTGGCGCCTTTTGAATTCGTATGGTAAACTTGTGTTTTTCTGCCATGTATCATCTAAGGATTATGTCATATTTCAAGTTACTAGTGTAGAAATTGACAGATTACCAATCCACCTCCTCAATAACTGACAAAGAAATATCTGGATATTTGGAATTATTCTGAAACCCCATCATTTGTATAACCTCGGTACAATGAATCCACGCCAACTCTTTTGTGATTTCATCGTCTAGCTTGTCCAATCCAGCAATGTTCAAAAGTTCCAATGTTCTTTTTGGTTTTTTTGCAGCCCTTTCCATTATTCTTGTTGCAATCCTAAGTTTGTCTTTTGGATCCCAATACTTGCCAAGTTTGTATTTTCCTGTCATTACCTCTGGTTTTATCTTGATCAGTGCCACGCCACGAACAGTGGCCATCTCCCCCTCTAGTCTCTCATAACCTCCCTCAACCTGGTATTTTTCTATCAAGGCATTCAATGCATCTGCTTTTTGTTTATTATCGGTCACAAGTTCAGCATGTCCTTTTATTACTATGCTGACATACAGCGTATCTGTAAGCGAAGCATCAGTTGGCGGCTCAAAAAAATACGAGGGTAAAAATGCCAATTCCTTGTCAACTTCAAAACCGCATTTTGGATTTGATTTTATGTTATCATACTTTTCACCTTTTGGAAAACCGTGAATGTAAATCATACCATCACAGTACACAAAATTCATTGGTGCAATAAACGGAAATCCATCTTTATCGATAGTTGTAAACCTGCCAACATGTTCTTTTTGTAGAAATTCTATAATTTTTTCTCTAGACTTAATTTTTGATCTCTCGCCAAAATTCACAAAATATAACGTCTCTTAAAGTATATGAGATTTGGCTCTGCTGCAAACTCGGCTGATTTTATTATGATATAACACGGGGAATGTATGTCCTTTTTGGAAGCAACCTTGATAAAACATCGCGTTACTCTCAAAAGACATGAACCAAATTGACTCTGCAAGGCAGGTCTATCTTTTTGTCCACGGAAGACGTGACCTTGAGCAAAAGGCGGTTGATGCCCTTGTATCAAATGGATTTTCAAAAGACAAGATAGTTTCAGCCAAGCCTGATGCGGTAGGCACTGAGGGTGATTACATGGCAATGCTCTGGATGCCCCCAAACCCTGACCACATCAAGATTCAAAAGATAACAAAGGTCGAGCCTGTAAAACCAGAAGGCATGATTGGTTTGTGGAAGGGCGTCTCCAAAGAGGACCTCTTCACTGTAAAGCTGTGACAAAATCACAAGTCCAGCAAAATCTTTATTCTTTCTTTGACATAATACAGTCAAGTTGCAAAGATTAGGCAAGATCTTTCTATTGTCAGGCGCACTACTTGGCGTAACAAGTGCACTTGGGCTCTTGCATGCCATCCTGCCAAGATTTATCCCATACATGCAAAATGCGCTCATAGTCCTTGGAATCCTTCTTGGAATAGTTGGAACATACATGTGGCTTAGCACTCGCAAAGCAGACGCGTTCTGGGAATTGGTAGAACAGAAAAAAGTTCTAAAACGTCCTTGACCAAATCTTTCCATCATACTGGAACCTCCCTCATTCCTCTCAAAATTTAGTAACACGTCCTTAAAGATCTGTCGATCTTTTTCTACGATAAAATCATCGGATCTTGCCAACTCGGGTCGACTTGACAAACGTTATCAATCATGGTCAAGAAAATTCTCTAAATGACTCGTTATACTGACGCTGTTAAACTTCAGGAAAAACTTGCACCTATAGTCATTACAAAGGACAAACTCAACAAGATACAAACAGTGTGCGGCGTTGATGTCTCCTACAAGAATAATGATGCATATGCTGCCGCAGTCATCATAGACGCAAAAACACTCGAGGTCATAAAACAAGTTAGAAAAAAGATCAAGGTAAAGACACCATATGTGCCAGGCTTGATGATGTTGCGGGAATCAAAGCCTGCCTTGTCTGCAATAAAATCATTAAAGCAGGATTTTGACCTGCTGCTAGTTGACGGAAACGGCAGGCTGCATCCACGCAAATGCGGTCTTGCATGCTATCTTGGAATCATTCTTGACAAGCCCACAATTGGCATTGCAAAAAGCCTTCTCGGTGGCAAGATATCAGGCAGTTCTGTGATACTCTATGATGAGATATTAGGTGGCATAATTGAAAAGAAAGGAAAAAAGATCTTTGTAAGCGTAGGCCACAAGATCAGCTTAAAGACTGCACTAAAGATAACAGGATCGCTTGTCAAAGAAGGGCAATGGCTGCCAGAGCCTTTGCGGCTTGCAGATAGGCTATCAAAAGATCGAACGGAAATATCTTAATGAGAAATAGTCTAAAACCGATTTTGGTTTTGTCATACCAGTTTTTGTGTAGGCAGATACAGATTGATAATAATATAACCTAGACCTTTTTTCTCAAATTATACAATTTGCACTTGCTTGGAAACAAGGATTAGAGGAACACCAAAATTTGTAAAATTTTACAACGATTTGCCAAAAATTAGTGATCTTTATCGGGAAATAGATAGCGCTTTAGACATGATAAAAGAAGACAGTGAGTGCGGAGATAAAATCCAGAGGCAATATCTTCTGCCTTCTTTGTATCCATATTATGAAATGTCACACCCACACGTAAGCTGCACAAGACTAGAATTTAATTTCCTATGTAAGTATGATATAGAAGATCATATCACTTTGTGCCTAATCAAAACCACAGATATTTTTGCAACAATATTTTGAATCCAAAACTCACATCAAGTCTTTAACCAAAGCCCTAATGAAGATCTCAAACTCAGAGTCTGAGAACTTTACAGTCTCTACTTTTCCTTGCTCTTTTGCAGTCCGCACAGCCTTGAGGTGATAGCACTCTCCCCCAGCAGTCATTGCCTTGTAGTAATAGTCGGCGCACGAGCAAAACGGAAGATCAGGATCAAGCCAGTGCTCGTTTTCCTTTCCAACCACAGTCCAGATTGTTCTGCCGCTAGGCTCAAAATAATGCAGCTTGACTCCCATTGATGACACAACTGAATCAACGTCGCCGCGGCCTTTCACAAGAATTTAATTCAAAACCAGATGTATTATCTTTGATGGTGACAACAAGGCTTGTCCAGTCGCAACCTGCACTCATACTTGAGAACAAGAAGCGCTACCTAGTGGTAACAGACCTGCACATCGGGTTTGAGTCAAAGCTTGTGGCAAACGACATCCACGTCAACCCAAGGGATATCATCTCAGAGACAGTCCGAGAGCTGCAAAAGATAATCAATGTACAAAAACCAGACGTACTGATACTTTTAGGAGATGTCAAGTCAGGCATCGAGTCAATATCAAAGATAGAGTGGGCAACAGTCCCGCTCTTTTTTGAGATTGGAAAAAAAATAGAGACTGTCGTGATACCAGGAAACCACGACGGCAACATACAAAAGCTTGCGCCAGACTGGATATCAGTTACAAGCTCATCAGGGCTGGTCGTAGATGACATTTTATTGACGCATGGCCATGTGATGCCCTCAGAGAACCTCTCTCACATAAATAAGATCATCATGGGCCATGTGCACCCAGTCTACTTTTCGGAAGGCTCTGTCCTTGACGGACAGAGAGTCTGGGTCTCAATAAAGTCAGACAAGTCAAAGATATTTCCATCAAGTCATGGCAAGATTGAGATAACGATAATTCCGTCATTTAACAGGTACTTTTATGCGACATACAAGAAGAACCACAAGAGGTCAATCTCTCCAATAATTGAGGCAGTAAAGGAAGAACCCAACTCTGCCAAGATTGCAACGCTTGACGGTTCTATAATTGGAAACGAGTCTATGCTGTCAGCAGTGCTCTAGATTTCCTGCATACAATAAGGCTGGCTTAACAAAGTTCACGAACTTGGTTGCCGAAATATTTTATTTTAAAATCCCGAAAATATCATCATGAGGCAAGAGACAGAATTTGGTTCGTATGCATGGATACTTACTCATGCAGTGGCAATAGATACAAACAAGCCAAGCATTTCATATGCAAAACAAAACACGGCCATTGTAACAGACGTGTTTCTCATGATTCTATGCAAAGCATTTTCAGGTGCGAGAACAACCGATGCACAACAAGATTCTACAGATTGATTACGAAAGACTCTATCCTAGAATTTCATCTTATGGAGTGTTCAGATGATATCCTTCACAGGCAAAACTAGTAGTCTCGCGATATTCTGTCTGGTCCTCTGATCCCATCCTGTAATCTTCCTTGTTGCTGTCAGCATACATCCAATATGACCCGATCTGGCACCTGTCATACTGTATGGTATAGAGCAGTGTGCCGTCGCCTGTCAGCACGTCAATGTTGGTGTCAAAGGTTGGCGTAACCTCGCCGTTGTTGTAATAACTGGCAATCAAGATTGCAGATGATACTATCTGGTAGAACGGTTCCTTGTCCTTGCTTGGTAGGTCTACTAGCTGAAACTGAGGCGTTACGTTGGTTGTGTGTGTTGCAAGCCTAGCTGTCTGCACGGTCTGTCCCAGTCCCACAAACCTCTCAAACGAATT
>JAGWGO010000121.1 GCA_028867395.1 Nitrososphaerota archaeon
CAAAGCCTGCAGCAAAGGTGCCTGCAATCTGGTACTTTGTATTGTAATCTATCTGGTCTGTGAAGAACATGTTGAATGCGGCCCATATCACTCCTACTCCGATTATTCCCTCAATTGTCGATATGTAATCAAGAAATTTTGGTTTGCCTTTTGACGAGTCTTGGATATAGCTAATAATTATTCTGACAATGTTGTGCAGTCCAACGTACAGTACAAGTCGCAGACCAATCACTGCGAGCAGTGGCGGGACAAGGACTGTCAGCGCAGGAACCATAGGTACAACGTGGTCTATTGCATATTGAGGATCAGATGACGGTGTGACAAAAGGGAGAGAGAAGATATTCAAGAGACTGTTTATTCCAAGATCATTTCCCTGCAAGAGATAGACAAGGGCAAATCCAAAAATGAGATTTGTAAAGAAAGCTCCAAAGAGCAAGACCTTTGTTATCTGCCAAATTACAAAGTTGGGGATGCTTAGTTTATAGTCCTTAAAACTTGGGATGTTTTCTGTCTGGCTGTAGCTTCCCCTTTTGACAACAGTTAGTACAGCATGGATCGAGTACCACGAGATCGAGGATCGATTCTTGATGTTGACCCTGATTAGCGCAATTGCTGACAAGACAAGTGCGGATATAAGCGAAAAGTAGAGGGGCTTTGTGAATAGCGTGCCATACTCTTGAAAGTTCATGTAAAGAATTACTGCTTGGTTGCTGCCAAGAACGAAAATTACAATTCCAATTATTGCTGCAATTCCTATCTTGATGTACCTGCTGGCATCACGCGGGGGTGGGTTGGCTTGAGTTGATGAACTGTACAAAATCACGATACCTTCTTTTCTGTCAAATTAATGTCTTACCTAGGTACTGTCAAGTTATCGGGAGATATATTCCAACACCTGACTTGGCCGCATCGACTCGACAGATTACCGGTTCCTTTCTACCGGGTTCTGTCATCACCGCTTCACATGCAACCCCGTCTGGCACGACCCTTGTGCCTCGAAGCAAGATGTTGTGAGCTGCGTTGACATCCCTGTCAACGATACTCTTGCAGGTAGGACAGAACATCTTTCGGTGCTCTTCAGGTACTAATCTTGACCCACATACCGCACACTTTGAGCTAGTCCCTTCTGCCCTTACGTATTCTACCGGCAGGCCAAGCCATCTTGCCTTGTACTCAACCTGTCGTTGCAGTTCATAAAATGACCATGAGTTCATTTTCCTTCTGTATTTCTTTCCCTGCCCGTTGCCCTTTCTGTATAACTTACGAATTCCTTTCAGGTCCTCCATGATAATCCCGGAATTTTGAAAAACAATCTTCTTTGATGTACAGTGCAGTATGTTGTGAACTCGGTTCTTTTGCAGCTTGCCGTATTTTTGAAATATCTTCTTTTTTATTCTCGCATCATTGCTCCTGAACCTGCTTTTTACTCTATCATACGTGTTAATTATCCGACTGGCCTCCGAGAGATCGTGCACATTGCATCTTCCCTGCGTATCGCAAGTTGTGACATTGTCAAGGTTCCTGTCCATTCCGATGAATCTACTTACCTTCTGTTCCGTGACAGTCAAAGAATACGAGATTATCAGCTTGTCATCAGTTAATACCAGGTTGCCAAGTTTTGCATCTCTTATCGTCTCAAGGACATACCGTGTCAGTTTGATAAACAGGTACTTGCCTGCCTCTGTCGGTATCCGGATGGTATCTCCCTCGATCTTGTATGACTCGTTGTTTAGTATCAGGTGGTTTCTTGATATATACGGTATCTTGGCAGATGGCTTTTTTCTGATTGTCCTTTTGTAAAGTTTGAGTTTGGATGCAGCACATTCTAGGGCTCCGAAGACATACTTGTTATGGAAGTTCGAGTCTGAGCGCAGCTTGTGGTACAGATGGCAATGCAGCTTGTACCTTGATGTGAGGCTCTTCTCAACTCCGATTCGGATTGCCTCGTTTGCACAGGACTTGAAGTAATCAAAGACTGGTGCAAGTTCTTCTTTTCTGCCGTGATACTGCAAGACACACTTGGTTACTCTTGTCATGCGTACTATTGCCATGCGTACTAGGATGTAATTTTTGCTTAAAGGATCTCAGTAATTATGATATTACTTTGAATAGACGTCTTCTGGTGCAATCTACTATGATATCATTATATTTTTAGATTCACAAAACCCGAATCTCGAGAGCTGGCGGATCTGCCTCCCAATAACTTGACAGTATCCTTACCTATCTCCCAGTTTCTTGACATCTATTAATAAGTCAAGAGAACTTTCTCACACTGCACTAGCTAGTCCCTTGCATATCATGTATACTGCCGCATATTTTGGCACAGATACTCTTTCATTTGAGTATGGACCAAACTTTTTGTTCTTCAACTTGATCTGGACTGGGCAGTTTGCAATGACTTCTGCCTTTTCCTCACCAAGCAAGACTGCATCCGTAAAGGGATCAAACTCATCAATGTTTTTGCACTTGAACTTTGAGAACCCGCTCTTGCTGTTAATAGAGCCCTCAAGCCTAAAGATTCGGTGTATGTCCATGGTAACCTTGGGGTCTATTCTTGCACCTATTGTTTGGCGCATGGAATCAAGTCTTACCTGAAAGGCCGAGTATCCATCCAAGATTATCTGTCGTGACATTTTTGCTGCCTTGGACTTTGATCCAAACAAGTTTTCTGCAACTCTTCCCCTCCATCCAAACTCGCCCATCTCAGGAAGTGTTGACTTGGAATTGTTTTGCTTTTTCATGCCAAAGGTTTCAGGGATGGCGCCGTTGAACATGACATAGTCAGCAAGGTCTGCTCTTTGCTGCGACTCCAATATCTCGTAGCTATTGTTTACAACTCGCAGATGGAATCCCTCATTTCCTGAAAAGTAAACCTCAATCTCCTCATCTCTGATTCCAAGATCACTTACTAGTATCTGAATTAATTTTTTGGTCTCTACTTTTGACTCGGCTATACAGTTCTTGCATGCGACTGATACCAATTCTGATTTGGTCGAGCCACACTTGGCACATGCAGTTTGTTTTCCAATTACTGTATCATGGCACTCGCTGCACCGTGAAACAGAGTGATCATTTCTGCAAGAAAGACCCAAGTCCTTGGCATCGATGTCAAAGATAAGATCTGCCCCCTTCCAGTCCTTTTCTGACATTGGCATGCTTGGAAAAGAATAGTATGCGTTTGAGCAGTACACATCCGATGGAGTCTCACGCATCAAGAGTAGATGGAGTTCCTTGATGTCATTTATTGCAACATGCCTTATCATGCCGCCATTGATTTTTTGATACCCAAATTCCCTCTGAGATATCTTTGATGGAATGCCTATCAAATCAAAGTGATTAAAGTAATATTCCTTGATGGCGCCCTCTACAAGAGAGACATCTTTCTCAAGCATTTGTCTTTCCCCGCTTTTTGCCAAACTGAATTGGATTGATTATTCCATCACACTCGGCTATTGCAAAGCACAAGTTCTCGCTTCGAATCTTGTCACATGAGGGACACTGGTACTTTGTTCCCTTGCCTGAAGAGCCGGCGATGTGCTCCAGTTGATATCTGGTTATGCGCTCGTTATAGTCTGGCGCGTTTTTGAAGAGAGGTGCGATTTGATCAGTTGTCTGTCCCCTTGCAAGAAGATACGTAGCAAGCAGAAACCTTCCCGAGTGGGGCAGGTTCTCTCCCTTTTCTAGAACCTCGATTGCGTGCTTTACACATGGCGGATAGTCAGATGATATCACAACTGCATCTGAGAACTTGGATGCAAGAGATACGAGGTCTTGCACGCTAGCCTTGAATGTGTCTGGAATCAGGTGAAGTGAGATTGATTGTATCCTAGAGTTGATGTATTGTCCAAGTTCTGTTCTTATGAGCCTTACAGTCTCGTGAGCCGTTAGATAGACAAACCCATTTTGAATTCTTCTATTGACAAGTTTCCATTCCTTTTCGTGAAAGTGTACGGCTCTTTGCAGATAATCTGCAACCTTTATCACAAACTCGTCATTTTCCACCTTGACCTCGACTCCAAACAGTTCCTGAATTATTTTCAGCGGCAGCTCAAGGTTCTTCTTTTCTTTGTTTGACCATAGGTCCCGCTGCAGATATCTTTCAGCCCTCCTTGCTTCTGCAAGAGCAAACCTCCTTGTCAGTGTATGGATGGATGCTGCCTTTAGCAAGATTACTGCAACAATAAATGACAAAATCTCCATGTCTGGATTTTCCAGCCGTTCTGTATCAGATCCGTACACTTGTCCTGATGAGGCCACTACAATTCTGCCGTATGCTTTTTCCACAAGCGGAGTCCAGTCTGGATGACCCAGCTGTTCAAGATTAAATCCCTTGTCGCGCAAGTATTCTCCTGCCTCTGCAAGGAATGGATACTTGGCAAGGTCCATTATGCCGGGATGTAACATGTTTACTTTGACCTAACTTGGCATAAAAATTTGTACACTGTTAACTCTTTGGTTGTTCATGAAACTCCTGATCGCTTAATATGATAACAGTATAACCACGTCTTTTTCTTGCAGATGGGCACTTTGCTAATTGTACACAGTAAAATCCATCAAACAGCCTCATCATCCAGATACCAAACTCGTATCAATGATGTATACATTCAAGGAAATGGTAAATTACTGCATCAGGATTGGACTCGAAAACAATGTGTCCACATTGAAGAGATTCTCTTCGATGTTTTATCGTGAACTGGGCAAGTATGATATTCAGTCGTATTACAAATTAACAGCCATGTCACAAGCTTGTGGAAGGCTAGCCCAGATGAAAAAAGACATCAAGAAAGGAAAGATGGTAAGATCCCCCATTTGTGAGAAGACCGTTTCTAGTATCATGTTATAGGTTCAAGAGAAATGGAATGTTACTTTCAATTCCGAAGAGGAAACAGAACCAAAATTTGATTCTCTTTTGATTGTATATGGTCAATTACACTACGCGTTTAAATTATACTCAAATAAACTACCCACATGCAGGTCGGGATGCATGTATCCATAGCAGGCTCCATAGACAGAGCAGTGGACAATGCAGTCGCGATGGGCTGTTCTGCATTTCAAATTTTTACCCGCAATCCCCGCGGCTGGGCAGCAAAGCCTCTTGCTGCAGTTGATGTCACTAATTTTAGAAAAAAACTTGGTTCAAGCAATATTGATAGGTTTGCCACCGTTGCACACATGCCGTATCTTCCAAACCTCTCTTCTCCAGAGGACGACCCGTTTGCCAGGTCTCTTAGTTCATTAATAGATGAGATAAAGCGATGCAGCAAGCTTGGAATTCCGTATATTGTTGCCCATCTTGGAAGCCACAAAGGTGCAGGAGACAAGAAAGGGATTGAAAAATTGGTCAAG
>JAGWGO010000122.1 GCA_028867395.1 Nitrososphaerota archaeon
AAGAGAATTATCAGGAGGAATGAAGCAAAGAGTCGGCATTGCAAGAGCCCTGGTCTCCGAGCCTGAGATACTTTTGATGGATGAGCCATTTTCTGCGTTGGATCCTTTAACGTCTACCCACCTAAGAGAAGAGGTTCTTCACCTCTGGGAAAATCCAGACCTTCCACCCGAGGCAGTTGTAATGGTAACACACAATGTAGAAGAGGCAGTATACATGTCAGACAGAATAATAGTCCTAACAACACGCCCTGGAACAATATCAAGAGAGGTAAAGATAGATCTACCAAGACCGCGTGATCCCAGAAGCTCAGAGATATACAGGTTAGTTGACGAGATAACAGGATTGATTGCATGATGAACGTTTATTTGTTGCAAGATCGACCAGAATTTGTTTTGTGGAGGAATGAAGATTGACCATTCCCCGTGCGCAAGTAGGTACGGTCATGGGTCTCTTGGAGGTATTGCGAGACTTTCAGGGAAAGGTAGACTTGGCAAAGGTGGCAGACGAGTTACGACTTGAACTTGACGACATACTTCCGGCAGTGGATGCGGCAAAGCTTTTGAAACTAATACAGGTGAACGCAGGTGACCTTATCCTGACAAGTGAAGGTGCGTCATTGCTTTCCAAGGGCATAAGCGGAAGAAAAAGGGAGCTCTACAACATGGTATCCAACTTGGGAGAGATCAAGGGAATTCTGAACTTTATAAAAAAGGAGCATGGCAACACGGTAACAAAGGAAGATCTCTTGTCCTTCATCAGACAAGAGATGCCTGATGTTGATGCTGAGCAGACCTTTTCGTGGATAGTGGATTGGGGGCGGTATGCCCTCTTGCTGAGGTATGACGATAACAGTCAAAAAATAAAGCTGACAAAGGGTCTAGCCAAAGCCTCATGATGTATTAATTAATTTTAATTTCTCAGTAGTTATTTTGCCAAATGGGATCATTTACACCAAAATTAATTCAATTTTTATATAAAATAACAAGATCTCCACTTTGGTCCAAAAATTAAAGATTCATAAGTCCAATTAGCAAACTCTCGGAGAATTACTAGTCATGAAAGAATTTGGAACCCTAGAGTACGTCTTGGACAATTACTCAAAAAACTGGACTTGGAAGCTTACTGGTTCAAGAGCAGTCAGCATGGTCGCGCGCGTCATACCCCAGGCGTGGTATGGCGATGGACCTGAAGAAGCCATGGTACCTGACACGGAACATAATGTAGAGAAGATCAAGTGGATAATGGAGACATATCCACTTGAGATAAAATCAAGAAACATCTGGCAGCGAAAAACAAAGCACATGAAGGCCCCAAAAAGAAAATGGACTAAAATAGAAAAGCTCCGAAAGGCAAACCCAGGGGGACAGTTCAGGGGAAATCTACTCAACTTCCAAAGAGAGGGGTTGGACTTTTTGTTAAAGTCATCTGGCAATGCACTGTTAGCTGACGAGATGGGCCTTGGAAAGACAGTCGAGACATTATCATATCTTGCCACAGAAAAGCAAACATTTCCAGTTCTTATCGTAGCGCCACTTGTAACACTTAGTAACTGGCAGAGAGAGATTCAGAAATTTCTAAAACGCCGAAGCAAGAACGGAAGAATCGTTGAAGGCGAATATCCTTCATCGATACTAATTCGAACTGGCAAATCTAACGACGTTGTAAAACATGACATTTACATTATAAACTATGATCTTCTGTACAAGCGATTAGATGACCTTTCAAAGCTGAACATAAGGACTCTAGTATGTGACGAGGTACAGCATCTTCGTTCAAAATCAACAAAAAAATATTTAGCAGTAAAGAAACTTGCTGCCCTAGAATCTGTGAAATACAGAATAGGACTTTCTGGTACGCCAATCTACAACAGAGGCTCTGAGATATGGCCAATAGTAGACATACTACGACCAGGTCTTCTTGGAAGCTTTGAAGAATTTTGCGAATACTTTTGTTATGTAAATGAAAAAGGAAAGGCCATAGTTCTTGAAAACAAGCGTGCAAGCCTTGGCGAGGAGTTGCGAAAACATGTCATGCTAAGACGAAAAAAGTCAGATGTTCTCAAAGAACTAAAGGAAAAGGTAAGGTACAAGGAATTCATCGATTCTGACATAAACTATTACTATTCTGAGCTAGATAAAATATGGAAACGTCTTGAAGAAGAACAAAAAGCTGCCACCTCTGCCTTTGACAAATTCTCTTCATACAAGAGGGCAATCCAAAGTGAGAGACAGGCTGCAGGGGCAGCAAAGCTACCGCATGTTATCGAGTTTGTCAAGAACATAATGGAGATAGAAGAAAGCGTCGTTGTCTTCTGCCACCACAAGGCAATTCACGCATTGTTACACAAGAGTCTCCATGAGTATTCTCCTTCCTCAATAATAGGTGGACAGTCTGACAAGGAACGACAGAGCAACATCGACAAATTCCAAAACGGCGAGACCAAGCTGATGATTGCAGGACTGAGAGCTGGAAATGTCGGAATAAACTTGAGCAGGGCAAAATACGTAATATTTGCAGAGCTTGACTGGAGTCCTGCCATACACAGACAAGCAGAAGACAGACTGCACAGGATAGGACAAAAGAACACAGTATTTGCTTACTATTTGATAGGTAACGGCACACTTGATGACCACGTTGCAAATGTTCTAGTAGACAAGAGCTACGAGATAGATGCCATAATGGATGAAAAAGAAGAACCCTTTGAGAACAAAGACAAGGCGGAGTTAATCTTGGCTCAGATTCATGACAGACTTACTACAAAGCACTAGTGTTCTTCCTTAACCTCGTACTTGTTAAAAAAGTCCTGACCCTCGCCTTGCTTTTGTACGATAAATGATTCAAGTTTTTTTATTACCTCAGCCCGGCTCAACCTTCCTTGGTTTGATGTATAATATTCAGCCTCCTTTTCTCGGAACTTTTTGTAGCTCATCCCTTTCCCCATGACATACACAAGGTACAGTTTGTAATAAGATAGCATCATAACTGGAGTTTCTTTGCCTGCTCGATGCATCTTTTGCCTTCATCCTCATTTCCCATCTTGATAAGCACGTTTCCCTTGTTACGCCAGGCAGGTGCAAAGATTGGGTTTATCTTTATTGCTTTATCAAACGAGTCTATTGCTTCTTCGAGTCTTTTGAGACTGTAGAGGCAGACACCTCTAAAGTTCCAGACTGCCTCGTGTCGAGGATTTAGAATGATCGCCTCATCAAATGAGTCTAATGCCTCATTGTACCTTTTCAAGTCAGAGAGACATATGCCCTTGAGATTCCAGGCGCTCATAGATTCTGGATTGATCTCTAAGACCTTATCATAACAGACCAGTGCGTCGTCATATCTTTTCAAATTAGAAAAACAATTGCCCTTCCTAAGCCAGGCATTCTCATATCTTGGAAGGCGGTCAGTTGCCTTGCCGTATTGTGCAAGCGCCTCACGGTACTTGCGTTTTGCAAATAGTACTTCGGCCTGGTCGTACCAAGTGACTGCATCCTCCGGATAAATGTCAGAGAACTTCTGGACAGGCTTTGTCTCGGTTTTTCGCTGATCTCTTAGGAGTTGGTATGCATCGGTTATCAATTTGAATTGGTCACCGTCTTTTTGTGTAGAATCCTTGTCTGGATGATATCTGAGCGCAAGTTTCCTATATGCTTGCCTTACTTCCTTCATAGATGCGCCAGGCTCTAGGCCAAGAATTTTGTAGCATTCGGATATGTTCAATCTCGGCACCATCTTGCCAGATATGCATACTGAAAACTTGTCAAGATATGCATTTCCAACACAACATTAGAGATTTTATCATAGTATAAATGTAAAAACTCTATCTTTGTGTAATATTTATCAATATTTCGGAGATTGCCTCTCGTTGAATTTTGTTTAATTCAAAGTATCAAAAAATTATTCCCAAGGAATAAATTGAAAAATATTTCAGCGAGAGAGATGGCAACTCAAACAATAAATGAACTTGTCAAGATAGCCGACAAAATTGTTATTGACGAGATAAAAGGCAAGAAAGTCACTTTGAAGATAAGCTGGTTTGATCTCAAAGGCGCAAAAAAATCAAAAAAGTTTTTGCTAAACGAGAAGGAAAAGATCGAGTTTTAGGTCTTTACCCATTTACCTTTTTTATTTTGCCTAGAAATGAATTCGTTAAAAACTACGATATGTCTCATCGAATAAAAATTTTGTTCATAAATTAATCCTACCACTAATAAGGAAAAAATCACGTCTCAGTATGGCGGACCTTTCCTTGTTTGTGAAAGAAAGGAACTCAGACTGACCACCGTGGTCTGAACGATCCATACCCACACAAGCAAGGAAACGCCTAATTGTATAGAAATACCCAAAACTTACGACGTCGTATATTATTACATGAGCTTTGTGCTTCATGGCAAAAAGCGCGGATTCTACAGAAAGACCTTTGTGCTCTACTCCAACGAATATGTAATCTCAGAAGAAGAAGATTGACAGTCAAGAACATAAGTAGCCATGCATTCCGTTACGTGTGAGAAAACACGAGAAAAACAAAATCTTGCTTGACAAGTTTACTCTAGACCAACTCCATGAGCTTTGCAAGGAATACAAAAGAGAGATGCATCACCTTGATTATAGAGACAGGGTAGTCCTTGGAGAAACTGACAAAACAATAATTAAGAAACGTTTCATTCCATATATTGTAGGCTTTTTTGACGAATCAGATATTTTGCAGTATGCAAAAAAACGGCAGATAAAGATAGACTGAGTTTAATTTTATGGCACAGTCATGTTGACTTGTGTATCGTTGGTTCCATTTCCAAGCCCAATTTTGTCAGAGTAGAGAAGGCTAGCGGCAGACATTCGCGCTTGAGCCAGTATCAGTTGCTGCTGGATATCTTGTGAGTGATTTTTTGCCTGGCATGTTGATGGCCCATTTCTAATGAGGAGGTTTGAAAACGCCGACAAGTCATAATTTTTCTCGTACGAGTACGAAATAACTCCAAAAAGTTTTTCCTTGACAATACCTGTCGCGTTAAAATCTGCATTGGTTTGGTTGTTCAGCACCCAATCAAGAGTAGTCTCCATCGTACTAAAATCTGTAAAGTCCAATCTGCCCTGCAGTGTTTCTCGAGAGAGAGGAGCAATTACCTTTCCTGGTACCAAAAGTGAGCCGTAGCTTCCAGAGCTTCCGCCTAGGTCTATCTCAATTGCGTCCAAGGTTATTGGCACAATAGATGGATTGCACACAAGCAAAGACATGCTCATTCCAGTTGAGTCT
>JAGWGO010000123.1 GCA_028867395.1 Nitrososphaerota archaeon
TTGCTAAATTATGGAACTGTGCCTTCAGTGATAAGCGACGGGTTGGCAAATCACCAGTATGGAGTGATTACCAATATCTTCACTTCCATGTTTTTGCATGCGGGATTAATTCACATTGGCGGAAACATGTTGTTCTTGTATATCTTTGGGGACAACATCGAGTACAGGTTTGGAAGGGGCAAGTATCTTGGTTTATATTTATTTTGGGGACTTGTAGCAGGCTTTACTCACATACTATCTGATCCATCAAGTGATCTTCCTGCAATAGGTGCATCGGGTGCAATCTCTGGAGTACTTGGTGCGTATCTAATATTATTTCCAAATATCAAAATCGTAACGCTGCTCTTTTTGGGATTCTTCGCAAGATTCATACGCATATCTGCAAAATGGTATCTGCCATTCTGGTTTCTTTTTCAAAACGTATTGCCTGCACTAGTAGGCTCAACAGGCTCTGGCGTTGCATTCTTTGCCCATGTAGGAGGATTTCTAATCGGACTTTTCTGTGGGTTTTTGTACAAGAAAACCCATGGTTCAGAATACATGTATGGAACACGATACGGCTGGAAAGGCTATACTTAGATTCTAAACATAGATTCCCAAGAAATAAATCTCATAAATTTCTCAGCACAGAAATGCCACTGATAACTGTGTCACTATATCCTGGCAGAACCGAGAAACAAAAAGAGGAATTTGCAAAAGCTATTACAAAGTCAGCTGTGGAGATTCTCAAAACCAAAGAGAACCACGTGATTGTAGTTTTTGAAGAGAATCCAAAAGAAAACTGGTACATGGCAGGCAATCCTCTTTAAACACATTTTTATTTTATAAAAAATTACAAAATTTGTGACAAAGATAGCAGTCGTGCAGATGAGAGCTGGCAGTGAAAAAGAAAAAAATCTTTCAAAAATTCTCAATTATATAAAACAAGCTGCAAAAAGAGATGCCAAACTTTGTGCATTTCCAGAATTCATGATGTTTTACACTCCTTCCAACCAGTCTGCGGCTGAACTTGCAAGTCTTGCTGAAAAAATATCTGGAGAGTTTGTCACTTTGATTTCAAAAACTGCAAAAGAAAACTCAATCCAAGTTGTAGGAACTTTATATGAAAAAAGCCCACATGCAAACCGAGTTTATGATACGTCATTTTTAATTGATAAAAATGGAAAGATAGTATCCAAATATAGAAAAATTCATCTCTATGACGCACTTGGGTTCAAAGAGTCTAGCAAGCTTTATCCAGGTTCTTCTGTTGCAAGACCTGTAAATTCTGCTGTTGGCAAGATTGGTATGATGATGTGCTACGACTTGAGATTTCCTGAGATGTCTCGCATGCTTGCCTCTTCGGGTTCTGAAATTCTAATTGTTCCTTCTGCATGGGTAAAGGGAAAGATGAAAGAAGAACACTGGATAACAATAAACAAGACACGAGCAATAGAGAACGGATGTTATGTTGTTGCACCAGACCAAGTGGGAAACATTTACTGCGGGCGCAGTATGATAGTGGATCCGTTTGGCAAAGTTCTCTTGGATATGAAAAAAAGAGAGGGCATAGGCATTGTGGACATATCACTAAACCAAGTAAAAGAAGTGCGCAAAAAATTACCACTCTTGAGAAACCGACGAACTGACATTTACACTGATTTTAAGATTTGATTATTCTGTCTGGGCATTTTATGTTGCTGCATCGGCGAGTCCATTTCTGTTTCCAAGAGTATCTGAACAGAATTATAGGCCAAAAACAAGTCTTGCATGGAATTTTTGTAGCATACATCATGCCCCTTTGTATTAACGGTGAAGATGCCCTACAACCATTGTGATAGTTTGAGCATCCAAGGAATCTCTTTCTTGTCTGCCTTGAGCGTATGACTAGAATCATCCCTATCTTGCATTGGGGACACTTGACCAATCCATTTGCAGGCAAGTTTGTTCCTAAAATGACATATTTTCTTCTCTTTTCTGACCACGATAGATAGCCATTATTGTCATAATACTGGCGTATCTCGTCTTTCATCTTTGAAATCTTCTTGTCTGTAATCCGAATAGAATTTCTTGAATCCGATCTTTTTCTTAGCATGACTGTTTGTGTAATCTCTTTCATTGATATCATCATCTGGTTTGGCTGGTTAAAGAATACTAGTGAAGAATTTTTATATGGAATCTAGTGAGCTAGATTTGTGGAAAAGGTTTGTGTTATTGGTGCTGGGAGCACAAAATACGGAAAACTTGCCGACAGTATTACTGACATTGCACTCCAAGCATCTGTCGATGCAATAGAGAGTGCTGGAATAGAACCAAAGGAAATTCAAGCTGGCTATATCTCAAATGTATTTGGTATTGCAGACAAACAAGTTCACTTGGGTCCTGTAATAATGAGCGATCTTGGTATTCCTGAAGTTCCGTCATTGTCAATTGAATCTGCTTGTGGCAGTGGTTCAATTTCATTTAGAGAAGCATTTGCAAATGTAGCGGCAGGATTTTATGATGTGGTATTAGCAACAGGAGTTGAAAAAGTAACTCACACCGGTACAGAATGGACAACAACATATTTTTCGTATTGTTCTGATTTCTTTTATGAAGGTGGAGCAGGAGCTTCATTTCCAGGATTGTTTGCGTCTATGGCTCGAGCATATCTTGCAGAATACAAAGCAACTGAAGAAGACCTTGCCATGGTTGCAGTAAAAAATCATGACAACGGAATGCTCAACCCAAAGGCCCATCTCCGCAAAAAAATTACCGTTGATGACGTGCTAAAGTCTGCGGTAGTTGCAAGCCCACTAAAATTGTATGACTGCTGTCCGTTCTCTGACGGTGCAAGCTCTGTAATTTTATGTAGTGAAAAGTTTGCAAAGGCTCATTCGAAAAATTACATTCAAGTAATAGGATCTGGCAGGGGTGGATCACCCGCTGCACTGCAAGGAAGACAACACATTACTGAAATTCCAAGTACAAAGATTGCATCTCAGGCTGCATACAAGATGGCTGGTATCACACCAAAGGATATTGACTTTGCAGAAGTTCATGATTGCTTTACAATCGCTGAGCTAGTAGATTCTGAAGACCTGGGATTCTTTGAAAAGGGAAAGGCAGTACAAGGAGTCCGAGAGGGACGAACAAGACTCAATGGTGACATCCCGATAAATCCTTCAGGAGGATTAAAGTCAAAGGGTCACCCAATAGGTGCTACTGGCATAGGACAAGTGGCTGAAGTCTTTGATCAATTGACAGGAAAGGCAGGAGAGAGAACTGTCAAAGATGCACAGATAGGTCTCACGCACAACTTTGGCGCAACTGGAGCCAGCTGCGCAGTTCACATCTTCAAAAGTGTTTAAATGTGCTTTCAAAAGAGGAATTTATCAATTATACAAAGGAAGGTAAGATACTAGCCAGAAAATGCACTAGATGCGGGCACTTGCACCTTGTTACTACCTATTTTTGCCAAAATTGCGGGAACAAGGGATTTGAAAACACAGTAATAGACGGCAAGGGAACGATTGTAACCTATACCATAATTACAGTCCCGCCTGAGGGATTTGAAAAATACGTCCCGTATGCTTGGGTTGTTATGAAAGTAGACAATTCTGAACTTTCAATTTCTGGTTTTATGGGTGGGATAAAATCTCCCGCAGATCTACCACTTGGCACAAAAGCAAAGATAGTCGACCACGATGAACGTGGAATAGTAATCGAGAAGCAGTAAATCAAATTTAGCAAGTTAATTAAAAAAAACTAGAACATTTCTTTTATAACATTACCTACAAATTTTCTTTAATGTCAGTTGATGTTGTATGCAATAAATGCGGATCTAAAATAGCAAACATGCGCATGCTAAAATCGATCAAAGATGTGATGCGGCCATATAATAACAAGTGTCCGTCTTGCGGACATACACTATCGTTGTCAGAATTTAGTGTTGACGTTCAGAAGAACTGATCTAAAAAGTTTGCGTATTAGACTAGTCATAATTCTTATTTACCGATACCAACTAGACTTTGTATGGAACTGAGCGAGGACTTTGGGGAGCAGAAGCGAGGCGGTATTTTACAATCAGCATCAAAACGTGTAAGAATGATCTTTTCTGTAATGGCAAGCCCAAACAGAATAGATATTTTAAGAATCTTAAACTCAAAAGGCCCTCTTACTTACTCTGAGCTAAAGTCTCTTGCTGGATTCAAATCAAAGAAAGAAAGCGGCAAGTTCGCATATCACTTGAGAAAATTATTACGCCAGTCTCTTGTAGCCTTGAACAAATCTGAAAGAAGATATACCATTACAAACTTGGGCAAATTGGTTCTAAGCCTTGCCAGGCAGATCGAGGAGCGATCAATTATCGAGAGTGGCAAGATGTACGTACGCACATCACACGAATCTATAGAGGAATTCAATTCTCACAAAATTATCCAGTCTCTTGTTCGTGAAGGCAGCCTGCCTCTAGAACTTGCACAAAAGATAACAGAAGAGGTTGAAAACCGCATATACAAATTCCAGACATCGTATCTAACATCTTCATTAATACGTGAAATGGTAAATTCTGTGCTTTTAGAACAAGGCCATGAGGACTATAGGCATAAACTAGCACGATTTGGCCTTCCTGGATATGATATACACGAGATGTTTACCAACGTGGATGGCATCCACAACGGTGTTGAGGGCTTGCTATTCAAGACAGGACAGACCGTTTTTGGAGAATATCTAGTATTGAACACATTACCAAAGGACGTAGCCGACTCTCATCTCTCAGGCGACATACATATCACAAACACAGGTTTGTGGTCCCTCTTGCCTGATACCATATTTGTTAACATAAAGGAACTAATCGAGGATGGCGTAGACCTGCGAGGCAAATTCTTGAGCGGGACAAGAATTCCTACTCCAAACTCCCTTGATAGCCTGTCTACATCTCTGCCCCTTGCAGTCTCCCTCCTTGTAAGAGAGGCTTCCCAAGAAGTCATTATGGATGGACTTGTGGGACTTTTACAAAAATATTCCAAAAATATCTCAGAAATTGAAGAAAAAATTGCAAATTCCTTTGCCGAGATATCAGCCGCGCCCAAATATGGAAAGCACGAAACGCTTGCATCATTTAAAATATCACTGGCTACGGAGCCAAAAATTGTCGGTGCCATACTTGATGCATACAAAAAATATGTCAAGTCTACGCCTCTTCCTACAATAGGCATCATAGTAGACTTTGAAAAAGCAAAGATTAGTGACTTTTCTGACGTTTTGGCAGATATC
>JAGWGO010000124.1 GCA_028867395.1 Nitrososphaerota archaeon
TGACGATAATATACACCGGCGATTAAGAACTAACTTTAAAACTAGCACGCATGACCGGCTTCGATAAGACCTGGACTCGTCCCGAGTCTGTAGGCTTAACCGAAAAACTACGTGAAACTGTAAAACCACAAGGTGCGCTCAAACCTAGAATTGAGGGCGCCGTGAACAAGTTACAGGGTCAAATATCGAAGATGGATGCTATGCTGACAAAGCTAAGACAAAGAGATGAACAGCTTTTCAAGCGAATCGTAGCCGCAATGCAGCAACACGATGCTAGCACAAGCAGGGTTCTATCAAACGAACTGGCTGAGATAAGAAAGGTCACAAAGATGCTAGGAAATGCAAGAATGGCACTAGAGCAAGTACAATTGCGTCTAACAACAATACACGACCTAGGAGATGCAATGGTAGCAATCGCTCCAGCAATGTCAACGATGAAGGGACTCAAATCATCCCTTGGAAGATTCATGCCAGAGGCAGATTCCGAGCTGAACGCAATGACCCAGACACTCAACGGACTAATGATGGACTCGCTAGCAGGCGGAGACTTCAATGTAGATTCCGACGTCTCAAACGAAGAGACAGAGAAGATACTCCAAGAAGCATCGGCAGTTGCAGAACAGCAGATTGGCGACAGATTCCCATCAGTTCCATCACCCTCCGGCGTATCGTCACAATCAACATACGAGTAGGAGAAGCTCGGATGGGGAGAACTGGCGAGAACGTCTCTTTTTATGTTATGATTTGGAGTTGATTCTCCTACTTGTTCAGTGAAATCTCATTTGCTGTCCAAAACTTTTCTGGCCTTTTCAAAAATTGACGTCCATTGTTTCCATTTCAGGCGGCCTGTCTGTGTGTTCTGTCTGCTAGGATGATATGAGCAGATTATCGTCAAATGTTTGTGTGTAAATGACTTGCCGTGTGCAAAGTCAACTCCCTTTATGCCTAAAAGTTTGCAACATGTATCAAATGCTATTCTGCCAAGGCAAACTATTACTCTTACGTTATTTAGTAAAGAAAACTCTTCCACCAGATAGGGAAAGCAATTTTCAAACTCTTCTCTTGTGGGCTTGTTTTGCGGCGGTGCGCACCTTGCTGATGCAGTAATATAGGCACCAATTGGCCTAAATCCATCATCAGCCCTAACACTTGTTGGCTGAGAGGCAAAGCCGTTATCGTAAAGGGCTTTGGCAAGCCAGTCCCCTGAATTGTCACCTGTAAACATCCTTCCAGTTCTATTACCTCCATGTGCGGCTGGTGCTAGGCCAAGAATTAATATCTGAGCATCTATGTCTCCAAAGCCTGGAAGAGGTTTGCCCCAATAGTTTTGATCCCTATATCTCAAAACCTTTTCTTGAGATACTTTATGTATATAGATTGCAAGTCTGGGGCATTTCCTACATCTTATTATTTTCTTGTTTAATCTTTCAAGATCTACAAATTTTTTGCTATTTTGTGTCACGCTTGATCCGTATCCTTGGTTTAGAGGTTTGTACTAAAATAAATTGATCATATTTCGGAGACGATATAAAAACAAAATTTGAAAAAACTTAGTTAATAATTGCAATTTTTTCCAAAGCAATTATTAACTTAATGTTATTGACCAAGTTACCGTCAGCGAATCGCCACTATTCAGTGATACCGCATTTCCAAATGCATGTTCTGCAAACATGTCTCCAGCCGATGCGGCATCAAACAACCCTGCAGAATTTAGGCTGACCGGATATGTACCAGTACAAGTTGGACTAGGACTTGCTGTAAACGTCCTTGAAATTTGTACGTTGGTATTTGGATTAGTTACTCCTGTAGAAGTTGATCCTGTTGTTGTGTATGAGACTGAACCCGCATTTGCTCTTAGCAATCCACAGGAACTTCCCCAACCAGCTGAAGTAAGTTCACTGGCAAGTGAAGTGTCAGTTACAGCGGCACTTTCGAGGTTACTTGTTGAAAGGCCTATGTTTGTGAATGTGGTTGGAGAACTACCGCATGCTCCAAAGTGTGTTGCACCAAATAGGACACTTCCAGTACAGTCTGTTCCTGCGTTTGTAACGAGGTTGTCAGTCTGTCGGTATTCCTTGATATGTCCTAGGGGATCTTTGACTACCAATGTTATATGGCCTAACATGCTGGCCTTTTCAGTTGGCTTGGCATTGGAAGTATCTGCAACTCCTAGCATGTTTGCATTAACTTGGTTTATGCCAACCATCCCAACTGCTATAGCTACGATGCCAAATAGCCCCATAGTTTTTAGATGATTCATTGTTATATCAAATCGACTCCCTATTATTAGATATTGTGGCAAATATTAGATGTGATAAGTTCCAGTTTGGAACTTGAACTATTTTGTCTTGACACCTACTCGTTCTTGAAGGGTCACACTGAAATGTCTTGTTGAATTTGGGGTAGAGGTTGCAGTTGTTATATTATTAGCAGCTTGAGGCATACTTGTGGTTATATTTTGGGAGTTAGTAACAAGAGGTGTACCGTTACCTTCGCCTTTAGGACCTCCGCCAAAAGATAATGCGACAGCAACTCCAATTGAAACTATCGCTGCAACTATTCCTATGGCCACAGACTTTTTCATATATTTAACAAAAAGAAGGTTGCTTTATAAACATGTATCACAGTACCGCCAAAGTTTAAAATCTATTTGATAATAGTCAGTTATGGCCTTTAAAATTTGGCGACCCAAGTACTTTGTTCTACTAGTTGTCTTGTTATTCATTTTCGGAACTTCACATGCTTATGCAGATAGACCAATAATGATAACAATTTCATCGGAGATGACTAATGTCATCTTTGACGGAAAATGGTCATTTACAGAAGAATGGAAATCCTCAAGTCTTAATAGTCTTTATTATGATGATGGAACTCAAATTGAATTGCGAACCGCCCATCAAGGTAATTTTATTTATGTTATGGTAGATGACGTTACCGATACCAACTATCAGAAAGGAGCCGATTACTCTATGATCTGCTTTGACAGAAATGATACGAAACCACTTGAATCAAATTCAAATGATTATTGCTTTGTTAATTTCTTGACTGGAAAGGAATCATTTACCTTGCAAGGAGGTTCACTGCTAGGGTATAACGGCAATTTTAAAAAAATACCAAATCCCGTTGGACTAATTGCAGTTGGTAATGTCTCTGGTACAAATGATCGGTACAGTCAAGATCCACATTCAAGTTATGAATTTAGAATACCTCTAGATAAGTTGGGAAGGCTGGACCATTATGGCTTTTACATGGCTGTTTTTGAATCCCAACACAATAAAATTTACACATATCCAAAGGTGGTATTGCTTAAAAATACATTTGAAATTCCCTCTCCAAAATTGTGGGGCGACATGATCTCTCCCGATGAAACACTTCCAGAATTTCCTTGGCCTATCTTCGTTTTGTTAGTGGTTTTATCAATTGTAGTTGTCATGAGTAAAACAAACTCAAGGTTTACCTTTGGAGTCTAGTTACAGTTTTGTTATTTGGTTTGATAGAGACATAAAAGAACACGAGAAAAAACTCAGTATTACTTTAAAGAAGAAAATCTATGTAACAAGAATTTGTTACAATTCCAGTTTTTCTTAGGATTAACTTTGAAAGTTCTTAGTGACTATTATTTAAAGAAAAATTGTCCTAGATGGTGTGTAGAAACCAACCCATCATGATTTCCATTCAAAACGTCTTTTCATTGTCTTTTGAACCATCTTTAGGTCTTCTATAGTTGAAAATTCTCATATTTAGCAGGATAATTAGTCTTCAACATGTCAAAATTGGTGATTTCTTAGTCTTGTCTTGCAAAAATGATATGCATGATTGCAAAGGTTCATTATTGTAATTATTTCCCAATTTAGGAGAAGAGCAAAATTATATAATATTCTTCTAGACACACTACTTTGTGAATAGTGAGATCAGATTTTCATTACCTGTAGTAATAGCAGCAATCTCGCTAATCGCTCTCGTTTCTCACCTTTCTCCCGTTTATGCTGATACCTATACATATGTTAAAGAAATTGACGGTACTCAGGTTCTCCCTTCTCCTTTGACATTAGATGTGCCACAAGGGGTAGTAGTTGATTCTACAGGAAACATCTATGTTGCAGATAGTGGTCATAACCGAGTAGTAAAATTTAATCCGACTGGTACTACAGCTATGGTAATCTCCACTTTTAACAACGGTGATATTTTTGCTACTCCTGAAGATATAGCCATTACCTCTACAGGATTCTTGGTAACTGATGAAGTCAACAACCGAATAGTAGAATTCGACAGCCACGGAAATTATCAGGGAACCTTCGGTTCTTCCAACTTGAGTTATCCTGTAGGTATTGCAGTTGACTCTTCAGGATACATCTATGTTGCAGATAGTGGTCACGGCACTATAGATGTTTTTTATCCTACTGGACAATATGACAAGTCCTTTACAAGCACCAGTGATCCCTATTTTTTCCCACAAGATGTTGCAGTTGACTCTTCTGGATACACCTATGCAACAGATTCGAACGATAATAGTGTCAAAAAATTTGATCACAATGGAAATGAGGTTCTTACCTTTGGTACTTCCGGTGTAGGACTAGATCAATTTTCCAATCCAAACGGAATAACTGTAGATCCTGCAGGATACTTACTTGTAACCGACCTAAGTAACGGTCGAGTCGAAAAATTTGACAGCAATGGAAACCTCCAGACTGTCTTTGGTTCCTTTACAGGAGGTTTTATTTTTAATGGAGGTCAATTTAAAAGACCAGTTGATATAGCAACTGATTCGGCAGGAAATGTATATGTGACAGATTCTAATTTTAATAACATTTCAGTATTCAATTTCGCTACTGGAGGATCGCCCCCAGTAGCACCGACGGATCTAACATCAATCTATTCTTCTCTATCTAGGAGCGTTTCATTGACATGGAATCCATCCCCCACTGCTACGTCATACACTATATTCAGATCATCAACGCCAACTGGACCCTTTAGCACTATTGCGGGAACAACAACGACTACGTCATTTACTGACATTTTGGGTACTGCAACAGACTATTACGAGGTGAGTGCAACTAGTCCATCTGGAGAATCAGGATTTTCAAATACAGCACCTATTACTCTCTCTCCAACGTCCGGTCCTGTCGGAACTTCCATAACTGTCACGGGCACGGGCTTTTTACCCTCACATACCATTACGATAAACTATCCTGGAAACAATGGGATAGCTACTAC
>JAGWGO010000125.1 GCA_028867395.1 Nitrososphaerota archaeon
AACGTTGGCAATAAGCCAGCCATACTCAAAAAGATAAGAAAAGAGTGTCAGATGATACATCAGGATCCATATGCATCAATTGACCCTCGAATGAAGGTCGCAGATATTGTAAGAGAGCCACTTGACATACATGATGTTGGAAGACCAGGTGAGAGAAAAGAAATGGTTTTCCAAGCACTAAGAGATGTGAAATTAGATCCTCAAGAAGTTGCCTCAAAGTATCCCCACATGTTATCTGGAGGGCAGAGGCAACGCATAGTCATTGCAAGATCCATTTCCACTAAACCCAAGCTAATCATAGCTGATGAGCCAGTCTCAATGCTTGATGTTTCAGTCAGGGTCGGAATTTTAGAATTGATTAAAGAGCTGCAAGATAAACATTCTATATCTTTTCTGTACATAACACATGATCTTTCAACAGCTCGCTACGTTGGACATGAGATTGCTATTTTGTATCTAGGTAAAATTGTAGAGTTTGGAAATATCAATGATGTATTGCTACATCCAAAGCATCCATACACCCAAGCATTGACGGATTCCATTTCTGAGCCCAATCCAGATAATCTAAACAGTGAGAAAAAAATTCGCATCAACGATGCGTTAGACATCAACGCATACCAAGGATGTAGATTCAGAGCAAGGTGCCCTTATGCTATAGAAAAGTGCAAGGAGGAGCCCCCTCTAGAGTCGATTGGAAATCAGAGATCTGTCGCATGCTTTGTAAAGATAAACTAGTTTGCAACTTGCTGCGCATTAGAGATTCTATGCGATACCACATGTGAGACACCGTTTCTTGGAAATACGCCATAAATCAGTGTAGCTTTTTGTACCACCGAATCTTTCAGTGACACCATTATGATCTGGCTTCCGCTTGCCCTTTCTTCAAGTATTCTAGATAGTCGCTCAGTGTTTAATGCATCAAGATGTGCATCGACTTCATCAAGAAGATAGAATGGAGAGGGCTTGAGTTTCTGAAGCGCCAAGAGGAAAGTGATAGCAGCTAGGGTCTTCTCCCCACCACTGATTGACGTAGATTCTCTTTTCGGTTTGTTTGGGAACTGTACAAGATACGAAATTCCTGATGAAAATATATCATCTTCATTTTGAATCTCAAGCCAAGCATTTCCTCCTGTCATTTTATTGAAGATCTCTCGTATGTCCTTATCCACCTTGTCATATGATTCCAAAAATGTCTGCCTCTTATCCTTGTCTATCTCTTCGATGAATTTTACAATTGAGTTTCGCTCTGCTTCCAATTCGTTCTTCCTTGTTGACATTGAACGATATCCATTCGAGACATCAGCATAAGTTTCTGGAGCTCTGGTATTAAGAGAGCCTGACATTTTTTTCTTTTCTGCTTCAAGTTCAACAAGAATTTGATCAACATCAAATGATTCAAGCAGATCATTGTAACCGTATGAGAGAAGAGTTTTACGAATTCTTTCCTCGTTTTCATCAAGATCTTTGACATCACGTAAGATAGAGTCAGACTGCCTCTCAAGTCCATTGACTTCTTTTGTGAGAGACCTTTCAGAGTCATAAAAGTTCTTTAGTTTGGAATCATACTCTTTGAGAGTTGAGACTGAGGTTCCAGAGGTCGATATCAATTGCTGCTCTTTTTCCCTAAGCAAGACAAGTGTCGCGTCTGCATTTTCCTTTTCTTTTGAAAGTGTTCTTGATTGTACCTCAATCTCATGTTTTTCATGATTTAGTGAAGATTGTTCTTCAGATAGAAGGCGCATATTTGCCTTGTACGAGTTTTCTTCGTTAGTAAGTTCGGTAAGTTGTGCTGTCAGTTCTCGAAATTGTGTCGATATGGTGGTTTGTGCACTCAGTAAAGCAGAACGCTTTTCATTTAATGTGGATATCAAAGTAGCAATTCTTGCTTGTTCTTCTTCTGCATAGTTTTCTTTTGTTAATGCAATTCTTTCTTCCAGTGACGCGACATAGGAATCAACCTTTGAAGACTCAACCGTTATGGCCTCCTCTCTGTGTTTGAGTTGAGATATCCTAGAAGAGATTTGTTCAAGTGACGGGGCTATTGATTTTAGTTTGGTTTTCACGTCTGAGAGGCTCAGGTCTACGTTGGTAAGTCCAGTTTCTGAAGCAGTATATCTTGTGCTTAGGTTCTTTGTTATTCTCTCGATCTTCTTTATCTGTACCTTCTTATTTTGAATGAACTTCTTTAACAATTCTAGGGACTGAACTAGGCCATCAACAGAGGTGCTAAGAAGAATTATTTTCGTGAGGTTTGAGACCTTAGAGTTCATGTCTACAATTACAGCATTTGCGTCTGCCTCAAAGAACTGCCCATCTAATGTAACCGCTCGATATCCTTTCTTTGATAAAGCATAGGCGGCTTCCTTTGATCTTGTCAGTCCTATACTTCCAAAGATGAAGTTCTTTAGTGGCTCTAGTTTTTCGTCGCACTTTACAAAGTCAGACAGAATACCAAGTATTCCTTCTTCTTTTTTTATTGCTGCCTTTGAGTTTGTTACAGCGTCTAATGGTATAATCCTAATTTTTGGAAGGTTTTTTTGCTGAGCAAACTCTGCAATACCAAGAAGTGTTGCAAAGTCGTTTACAACAAGTGACTTTAACCAGTCAGAGCCAACCGCCAAAATTGCTCGCTCATGTTGTTTATCCCAGGAGAGCAGTTCATAGACCAGACCCCTAATCCCAAGTCTCTTAGAGTCTTCCTTGAGTTTTGCGATGGAATAATCTTCATGCATTACTTCTTTTACTACTTTGATCTTTGCTTCATATTGTGCAGCTGCCTTGCTTGCTTTTTCGAAAATTATTGTGGTTTCTTCTATATCCTTTTCAATTTTGATATTTTTGTCGCGGAGATCAGACAATCGAGTCTTGAGCTCTGAAATTGCAGATTCATGGACGCCGCGTACTTGTTTGAGCTTTTGTTCAAGGCTAAGCAGTTTTTCTTTTTCATCACCTAGCGCTTTTACCTTGACCATGTTTTGTTCAACTTTGTTTTGTACATCCAAGCGTTCTTGTTCAAGTTTTGAGCTTGAAAGTTTAACTTCATTTAATGTACTTGAAAGATTTCTTACTTTTTCATCAATCTTGAGTTTGTTACTTGTCACTTGAGACTGTTGCCGCATTGTTTGACTAATCTCAGAATCTACTTGCGTGAGTTCAGTGTTTGTGTTTTTTTTTGATTCGTTGCTAATGTTAATTGAATTTTTTAATTCCACAATCTTGGATTCCAAGACAGAACGTTTTTCATGCAAGCTTGCAAGATCGGTCTGAATTTCTGGCAATCTAAACTCTATTTGAGATGATCTTCTTGCACCGGTTACCAGTTTGCTATTTGCAGATTCAGACTGGTGCATTGCTGCGGAAAGTTCAGAGTCTATCGAGGCTTTTGCCATATTGTACGCATTGACTTCTTCCATGAATTTTTGCTTCTCTTCCTCAAGTTTCTTTATTTCCTCTCTTAACAGCCCTCGCTGTTCATCGAGTTTTTTGTATTCAGACTGGATTGCATTGAGGCTTCTTTCCTTTGATATCTTTTGATTGTCTATATCTCGTAGTTTGTTGGATGCTTGAATGGCATAAAGCCTCTTCAACTCACGGTCTAGAAAGTCATATCTTAGCTGATCGTTTCTTTCCACCTCCAGCTCGTCGATGCGCTTCTTTATCTCATCCATCCTTGCGAGTGCTATCTCAAGTCTTCTGTCTGCCTCGTCTAGTTGTTTTAATGCCTCGGTCTTTTTTTCATCAAAATATGCAAGTCCGATTATATCCTCAATTATCCTTCTTCGTTCCTCAGAATTGAACTCTGAGATCCTTGTAATGGTGCCCTGCTGGACAATGTTCAGTTTGTGGATTCCACAGTTTGCTATCTCAAGCAGATCCAAGATGTGGTTTCGTAGTACCTTTTTTTGGTTCAGATAGTAAATATTCTCACCTGATTCGTCCATTTCCCGTGTAATTGTTACAGTACTAGAATCGACAGGAATCTTTCTATCGGCATTATCAAAGTGGCAACTCACACGTGCAATCTTGGCGCCATGATGTGCATTGTCAACATCGTGTAGTAGAGAGCGCAATTTGTCAACTCTCATGACCTTTGGCGAGTTCTCACCCAAGGCAAAGGAGATCGCATCAAGGATGTTGCTTTTGCCCGATCCATTAGCGCCTGAAATGGCTATGAGACCAGACTCAAAGTTGACTATGGTGTTCTTGTATCCAAATGACTTGAATCCAAAGATCTCTAGCTTGCGTATATGGACCAATGGAATCGATGGCATGGCATGTGAAATAACCGATTATTGACAAGTTTCGTTGACTAGGCTAACAATAATTACAGTGTGTGGTTATCGCTCGCGCTTGCCTTCAACAAACTCTGCAAAGGCCTGCTTTGCCTCAGTGTAAGGCATCTGAATCGGGGGGTGTTTAAAGCAGTACGATGAGATGCTAGTCATTGGCCCTGAGAGCTTTCTGTCAAGAGCTATCTTCAACCCCCGTATTGCGTCGATCATGATTCCTGCGCTATTGTAAGCATCGATCACCTTCAACTTCAGGTCTAGTTTGATTGGTATCTTTCCAAAGTACTTGCCTTCTATGTTGATGTAACAGATCTTCTCGTTATCGATAAAGTCTACATAATCACTTGGACCTATTCTCATCGGTATATCATAGTCTGCCATTGCCTTGACTGCGCTTGTCTTGCTGATTCTCTTGTCCTCTAGTCTTTCTTCGTCAAGCATGTTGTAAAAGTCCATATCTCCTCCTATGTTCAACTGGTAAGTGCCGTCTACTAGTACTCCCCTATCCACAAAGAGTTTCACTAATGTTTTATGAACTACAGTTGCACCAAGTTGGCTCATTACGTCATCTCCAGCCAATGGGATCTTTTTGTCAGCGTACATTTGCTGCCATTTTGGCTCTGAAGCGATGAACACAGGAATTGCATTAAGAAACCCTATGCCTGCCTCAAGGGCCTGACTTGCGTAATGTCGTACGGCCTCTGTGCTGCCAACTGGTAGATAGTTAACAAGCATCTCGGCACCAGTGTCTTGCAATGTCTTCTTGACGTTTGTCTCC
>JAGWGO010000126.1 GCA_028867395.1 Nitrososphaerota archaeon
ACAAGACATTGAATTTTCTGCAATAAACGAGATTCACGAGGCCTCCTCCCTTACAAGTTCTCAGGAAGTTTCCAAGTGGAGAGGATACCTGAGTACCGCAAATCAACCGAGATTAAAACAGATCAAGCTTGCAAAAACTCTTGATTCCAATGAGAGCGTAGAGCAGACAATCATCAGACGTGGCTCTACTCGCAGGTTCTCTCATGATTCAATCTCTTTTGAACAGTTGTCGACCATATTGCATGAGTCTACAAGAGGAATTGTTTCAGACTTTGAGCATGACATTATGAACGACATTTATCTGATAATAAACGAAGTTGATGGACTAGGCCAGGGCTCATATTTTTACAACAAGAGCGAAAATTCACTTGAGATATTACAAGTAGGAAATCTTCGCAATGTCTCAGGACACCTAGGGCTTGACCAGAGTTTGCCTTACGATGCTTCTGCTACCATCTTTTTCATGGTAGACCTTGAGAAAGTTTTAGAAAAATTTGGCAATCGAGGATACAGAGTTGCACAAATTGATGCAAGCATTACTGCAGGCAAGATGTATCTTGCCGCATATGGATTGAATATAGGAGCAACCGGCCTTACATTTTATGACGATGAGGTTACAGAGTTTTTCTCACCTCATGCAAGCAACAAGAGTGTGATGTTCATGCTTGCAGTAGGTAAAAAGGCAAAGAATAGAATCTAAATCAGATTCTTTTCTAGTCTCAAGCCTTATATCTACATCATCAAACCCAACATGGGGGTATGTCTACCAAGACAAGATATGTCATACTTGCGTTGGTCATCTTGATTCCTTCATTTGTAAATCTTGGAGTTCCAATCTACAACAGAGACTCTCCAGAACTTTTTGGAATGCCGTTCTTTTATTGGTTCCAGACTTTGTGGCTATTTGCTACGGCTGGATTTTACATGGTATTTGCGCACCTAAAGGGAAAACAGCAATGATTGGCACCGATGTCATAGTTGCATTTGTCACTCTCTTTATCCTCTTCATTGTTCTTGGGTTCTACGGCAAGTACTGGAGAAGGGGAGACCTAAATCACGTACACGAGTGGTCGCTTGCTGGAAGAAAGCTTGGAACGACACTGGTCTTCTTTCTTATAGGTGCAGATCTGTATACAGCATACAGTTTTGTTGCCATTCCCTCCGGTGTCTTTGCCAAAGGCTCCCTCTACTTTTTTGCAATTCCCTATGTCATGCTTACCTTTGGTGTCGCTCTAGTTACCATGCCAAGGCTCTGGACTCTGGCACGAGAGAATGGATACATCACGGCATCAGATTTTGTAAAGGACAGGTTTGGTAGCCCCACGCTTGCAATTATGATAGCCATCACAGGAATTGTGGCCGAGCTCCCATACATCGCATTGCAGATAGTCGGCATGCAGTCTGTCCTTACAGTGATGCTTGCAGGTACTGCAAATTCACAGATTGTAGAAGAGATATCACTATTGATTGCCTTTATAATTTTGGCAGCGTTCACTTATACAAGTGGTCTTCGAGGTGCAACACTTACCGCAGTCTTCAAGGACATCTTGATCTGGGTTACAGTTATAGTTGTAATAATAGCAGTTCCCATATCGATTGGCGGATTTGGCAATGCATTCAGCCAAGTAAAACCAAGCTATGTTACACTCTCGTCTTCTCTTGTGCCTGCATATGGTACGCTGATTCTTGGCAGCGCTCTTGCACTATACTTGTACCCCCATGCAATAAACGGCGTCCTAAGTTCTGAGAGTGCCCAGAAGCTTAGAAAGAGTACAGCACTCCTTCCCCTCTACGGAGTTGGATTGGCAGTGCTTGCACTGATGGGCATCCTTGTCTTTGCAGTACCAAACGCGATGCATTTTCTCTCAGGATTTCCAGAAAGCTCACGTGGAATACTTGTTGTGCCTTCCCTGATTCTTTTTACCATGCCTGGATGGTTTTCAGGAATTGCACTTCTTGGGATTTTTGTTGGAGGTCTTGTCCCTGCCGCAATAATGGCAATGGCTCAGGCAAACTTGCTTACAAGGAACATCATAAAAGAGTTCAAACCAAACCTCAAGGACAGCTCAGAGATTAGAATTACAAAAATTTCATCAACTGTTTTCAAGTTTATTGCACTAGGTTTTGTCTTTGTTGTTCCTGCAACATACGCAATATCTTTGCAACTGCTTGGCGGCGTACTCATTGCCCAGATATTGCCAGCAGTTCTTTTTGGGCTGTATGTCAAGTCACTGAAAAAAGTTCCACTCATAGCAGGTCTGCTTGTCGGCATTGGTTCTGGAATCTACATGGTAGAGTCTGCAAACAGTTTTGGTACTCTCACAGTATCGCTTTTTAGCACACCATTTGGGCCAATCTACATTGCAGTGATATCTCTTGCAATCAATCTTGCAATTGCCTTTGGAGGAAGCTATGTGGCAAGCAAGATTCAAGCAAGATTCAAGCAAGTGTAAGATAAAACATGATATTTTTGAATTAGTAGAAATTTTCTCTACTCGTATTCCATTAGTTTCTTCTCTTCTAGAAGAGTGTGTAGATTGTGTACTGCTCTGTATACTTCAGACTCTTTCTTTGTTCCAGTGCAGACAAGTTTTCCTGATGCAAATATCAGCACTACTGAGCGCGGGTCAAGCATTCTGTGTATCAAGCCTGGAAATTGTTCTGGCTCGTACATGCTTCTTGGCAAGCTTCTTGCGGCTCTCTCAAGATGCACCTTGCCTCCAAGGCTTACAGAGGCAACAATGTTTTGGATTGTGATCTCAGGATCATTTTTTATCTTTATCTTTCCTTTTCGAAGCTTTTGAACTACTGTTCTTACAGCATTGATTGCCGCATCTTCTGATTTAGAACCTGTGCACACCATCTTGCCTGAACTGAAGATTAGAGTGGCAGTCTTTGGAGACTTGAGCCTAAAGACAAGCCCAGGAAACTGTTCTGGGTGATACTCTACGTCTGGAAAAGTCTTTGTTATTTCAACCAAATCGATTTTTTGATCAACCGATGCTGAAGCAACAACGTTTACAATATCTACGATTGGTTTTGTTTGCGGCACTGGTTAGGGTATAAATTCATACTATATATACCAATTACATATTCCAGCCGTGAAAATATCGCTTCAGGTACACCGTGCGGTAGGCAGTCGATCTGCATTATTCTGATCTCTCTAGTACGAGGCGCACGATACGGTTCCTTTGATCTTCTCTACATCTTTGTCTTTTGAGATCTCATAGATTGTGCCAAGGGTCATCAGCCCGACAACCTCCAACCTATGATGTTCCTTTTCTGCCATCTCAAAGCCGTACTTTTGGCCAAGTTCGAACCTCTTCTTGCCTAGATCAATTCCTTCCTTGTACTCGACAACTATCTCTCCGTGAGGTTCCACATCAGTGAACTTTCTTTCATAATACATTGCCTGCATTGCAAGCGTTGGTTCAATTTTTTGTAGTTTGTTCTCTATGTCTTTTAGGAACTCATCGTATTCTGCCTCAATTAGTTGAGACACGTTATTAATACGTCGGAATCTTATTTAAGCTTGCAAACGTTGTAGAGACACATTTCTGTAAAAGGATTACTGAGAATTTGTTAGTCAAGGTTATCAAGCATAAATGGAAATAGTACGGTATGAGCGTTCTTTACTTGCACGGGACAACCGAGTACGGTTCAGAGGTACAGGAAATTCCTCGCGATGTGGTATTTAGTATTCTCAACGGGATGGAATTGAGAGATGATTGGTATCCAGAGAGAAAAATTAGCTAACTGGTGCAATCATAACATAGACTTGCTTATCGTAACTTGTGGAGCTCTCATCTTAAGCTACATAGAGGTATTTGACAGATATCTAAACCTCATTCCCACACCCGACTATGGATTTTGGGCTCTCTTGCTTGGAGTGGTAACATTGTCCGTAGGAGTAGCTGCTCTCATATGCTACAGAATATTGCTGAGATGGCACAGTTTTTTTAGTGCATAAAGAAACATCTCTCTCATATCTTAAGATCTGAAAGTATGATATTAACAATAGAATGATATCATAGGATTATATTTGCAGAAAAAAAAGTTTCAAGTGACAAATGAATTTTGGAAAGATATTTGAACGCAAAAAAAATGATGCTCAAAGTAATAACCTAGAAGAGATCTACAAAATAAAAGAGGAGATAGAAAAAGAGGACAAGATTTTTGAAAAGGAACTGCCTTCAAAGTACACTTTATTGCAAGAATTTAGCATGGATCAATTAAAAAAACTATGTCATGATATACTTGGAAGAGAACCACCAACTGAAGAGTACACTGACCAAATGAATGGAAACGAGAAGGTACTGCCCCAATTCAAAGAAGATTACGTTCATTTTATCACGGACGAGCTTAACTTTTCTGAGATCAAGAACTATGCGGTAAAGAACAAGATTGTGACTGAAGAATTTTTCAGAAGCTAGCTCTTTGGAACAACTAGTCCAAGAAATATTGTTTTTGTGACAATGCCATTTGACACACTTACTCCAAGAGTATAGTTACCAGGTGTTGCAGAATAGTCTCTTAGCACCAATTGCGCTTGGTGGCTCGAAGAGAGGTCTAGAGTATCAGGCATGATTGAAACGTCGACATTGTCAAATCCCGCGACAGGAGTCATGGAGCTTGATGCGTTTAGGTACACCTTGTTTGCGCTAGATGGACTCTGACCGCTAACTGTCAAGTTTACCGTTACTGCTTTTGAAGCGTCTGGATTTAGAATAACTTTGGCAGTATCTGCAGATATTGAGAATGGTACTGCCACATGTCCATCAATCCTCCCAAGCTTGTCCGTGTTCCACTCTGAAAACCACAAGATCAAATTGTCTGCAGGATCTGTCGCAATGTTAAGCGGATAGGTCAGAAACCCATCCTTTGGCCTAGACGGAATGTTGTACTCTATCATGGTCTTGTTTACAGTATCAAGGAGAGCCAGCTTGTTTCCCTCGTGCTCATTGAACCAGAGGTCT
>JAGWGO010000127.1 GCA_028867395.1 Nitrososphaerota archaeon
TGACAGTCCAGCCAGAATCTATTTCAGCAAGTAAACTTCAAGATCAGGTAAAGGACTTTCTAAGCCAATTCAAAGACAAGTCTGGCTCATACAAGTACGTGGACGAAATAGACCAGATGATGGCAAAGAAGATCCAGTACATTGTAGTAGATTACAACAATCTAGTATCCTATCCTGAAATTGAATCTATATTTAATTTTGATCCAGATGAAATTCTTCGTGCCTTTAGTGGTGCAATCAAAGATATCCTAAAGGAAAGATTTCCACAATATGCAGAAAAAATACGCCATGACATCAGGGTTAGAATATCAAATTATCCGGCACAGCGTAGTCTACGTGAAGTAAATGCCGAAGTTATTGGAAAAATGATAAGTGTTTCAGGAATGGTTGTCAGAGCTTCTGAGATAAAACCACTTGCAAAGGAACTTGTCTACATTTGTCCTGAGGGCCATCAAACTAAAAGAGTTCAAGAGAAGGGTTTAGAATTTAAGGAACCACTAAAATGTGATAACGGCAAATGTACTCACAGAGAACTTGAATTAAATCCTGAACAAAGTAAATTTATCGATTTTCAAATGGTACGACTTCAGGAACTTCCAGAAGATTTACCGCCTGGCCAACTACCTCACTATCTAGATGTCACAGTGCTTCAAGACCTAGTCGATAATGCAAGACCAGGGGACCGTATAATTCTAACAGGAGTTGTACGAATTGAACAAGAGCACATACCTTCCATGCGAGGAAAGAGTGGTATTTACAGGCTGAGGATTCAGGGAAATAACATTGAATTTCTTGGAGGAAGAGGACAAAAGAGTTCTAGAAGTACAGAAAGGGAAGAGATCTCACCTGATGAGGAAAAGATAATCAAATCTCTCGGAAAAAATGCTGATATTTACGATAGGCTCGTTGCATCGTTTGCTCCCCATGTCAATGGGCATGATATTCTAAAGGAATCAATCTTGTTGCTGATAGTAGGTTCTACTCAGAAACTTCTTGCTGACGGCGCCAAAATTCGTGGAGACATTAACGTCTTTTTAGTGGGTGATCCGGGTACGGCAAAAAGTGAGATGCTCAAGTTTTGCGCAAGGATTGCTCCAAGAGGACTCTATACATCTGGACGAGGTTCTACTGCAGCAGGACTAACCGCTGCAGTCGTAAGGGACAAGATAGGTATAATGATGCTAGAGGCTGGAGCAGTGGTTTTGGGAGACCAAGGACTTGTATGCATAGATGAGTTTGACAAGATGAAACCTGAAGACAGAAGTGCACTACATGAAACAATGGAGCAACAGTCCGTTAGCATAGCAAAGGGTGGAATTGTTGCAACACTGAATGCAAGAACATCCATCTTGGCTGCAGCTAACCCAATGTATGGAAAATATGATCCATTCAAAAATATTACAGAAAACGTGAATCTGCCAGTTCCGCTACTCACTCGTTTTGATCTCATTTTTGTTGTAAGAGACATCCCATCAAAGGAGAGAGACGCAAGAATTGCACGACACATATTGAGTCTGCACAGAACATCTAGCACTGACACAAAATCGCTAATTGATGTGGATATTCTTACAAAATATCTTACCTATGCAAAACGATTCGATCCAATACTAACGTCAGAGGCAGAAGAAAAGATTCTACAATACTATATGACAATGAGAAATGTAGAATCTGAAGGCATGATAACAGTGACTCCAAGACAGCTTGAAGGACTTGTACGACTTGCTACCGCAAGGGCAAGACTACTAATGAAAACCCAAGTCGAAGCAGAAGATGCAGAAAGGGCGATATTTCTAATTCAAAGTATGTTGCAGGACGCTGGAGTGGATGTGAACACAGGAAAGGTAGACCTTGGAGTTTTGCAAGGGCGACCTCACAGTGAGGTCTCCAAGATGCAGTTGTTCATGGACGTCATGAAATCCTTAGAAGGCGATGAAAAAAGACCTGTTGAAGAAAAAACCTTTGTAAAAGAACTAGTCAAGACAGGAAAGTTCAATGAGGAAGAAGCAAGAAAGTACATAAAGAAATTGCAACGCGAGTCAGCTATTTATGAATCAAAGCCTGGTCATTATAACCGGGTATGATGAAAGTAGATGAGCTAGATGTTCCAAAAAATATAATTGAATTTCTCCGTGAAAGCGGGATCGTCACTCTTTATCCTCCGCAAGAAAAAAGCGTTAAAGCAGGTTTATTGAGTGGCTCAAGTCTGCTGGTTTCTGCCCCTACTGCAAGCGGAAAGACACTCATAGCACTGCTTGCCACGATAAAGCATCTGGTTGAAAAAAAGGGTAAGATAGTTTATCTCAGCCCTCTCAAAGCACTAGCATCTGAAAAATTCTCTGAATTTAAGAAGCTAGAATCTGTGGACATTGGAAGGAAAATTAAGATTCAGATCTCTACAGGAGACTTTGATCAAACTGACAAAACATTGGGTTCAAACGACATTCTTGTCTTGACAAATGAAAAGATGGATTCTGTCATAAGACAAGGAGCCGAGTGGCTTAATGATATCAGCCTTGTGATTGCCGACGAGGTACACTTGCTAGGAGATGAAGACAGGGGACCAACCCTTGAAATCGTACTCACGAAATTGGCAATACTTGAACAAAAACCACAAGTGTTAGCACTGAGTGCCACAGTAACCAATGCAGATGAAATATCAAAGTGGCTTGGATGCAAGCTCGTTGAAAGCGATTGGAGACCTGTTCCACTATGGGAAGGTGTGTGCGATCAAGGAACAGTAATAATGCAGAACAGAAAAAACTTTCAAGTTGAAACAAGTATTCGTGGCCTTCCAGTCGATCTGGGTCTGGATTCTCTTAAAAATGGAGGTCAGGCAATCTTGTTTGCAGAGACCAGAGCACGCTCTGCCGCTCTAGCTACAAAGGCATCAGATGCAGTATCAAAATTTGTTACTGAAAAAGAAAAGAAAAGCCTAGAACAGATATCGCAAAAAATTCTTGAGGACAATGAGCATACCGAACTCATACGAAACCTTGCAACACTTGTGAAAAAAGGCGTTGCATTCCACCATGCAGGATTGAACCAAAATTGCCGAGAAATTATTGAATCAGAATTTAGGAATGGAAAGATAAAGATCCTCGCTTCTACTCCAACACTTGCTGCAGGGGTAAATCTACCAGCAAGGAGGGTAGTGATCTCTAGCATTAACAGATACGATGTAAAATATGGTGTCAACAAAGCAATCAGCGTTCTAGAATACAAGCAGCTTTGCGGCAGAGCAGGAAGACCACAATATGATGAATACGGTGAATCTATCATCGTTGCAAGTTCTAACAGCCAAGATCTCTTTGATTATTACATTAACGGATTACCGGAGCCAATCTCTTCAAAACTCACCGACGACAAGGCATTGCGAATACATGCACTAAGTCTTATCTCTACCACACCTGGAATTAAAAACGAGGAGATAATTGATTTTTTTGCAAAGACGCTAGCAGGATCTCAGGAAAGAAAATCAATTATAAAATTCAAAATTCAGATAACATTGCGCTATCTCGAGGTAGAAGAACTTGTAAAACAAAAGGGAGGACGATTTATTGCAACAGAGTTTGGCAAAAAGACCTCAACTTTGTACATCGATCCTCTGACAGCAGTATACTTTAGAAAGTCATTACAACAAATTTCAAAAGGACGAAAGCATACAATTGGCATCTTGCACCTAATAACGACTTGTGAGGACTTTTTCCCAAAATTTTCGTTGAGAAACAAAGATTATGAGTCAATAGGAACCCTTCTTGAAAACCATGCTAACGAGCTCATCGAACACATTTCAGAATATGATTGCAACCGAAGCATGCTTGCACTGAATGCGTGGATTAACGAGTCAAGCGAGGTCTTTCTCTCTGACAATCTAGGGATAGAGTCAGGAGACATGCATAGGATGACTGAGACCTCAGATTGGCTAATTCATGCGTTTTATGAGCTTGCCAAGCTTGAAAAAGCAGATAACATAATGGAAGAACTTGTTATCCTACAAACTAGAGTAGCGTATGGAATTAAAGAAGAACTTGTAGATCTTGTCAAGGTGCGTGGAATTGGAAGAATCAGGGCAAGACTGCTATACAAGAATGGAATAAAAACACGTGATGAATTGGAGTCCATTCCTGTTGAAAAACTAGCCAAAATTGACAAGATTGGACCTGTAATTGCAGAAAACATAAAGACACAGCTAAAAAAGGTAAGATAATGCTTGACAAGACAATTGCGGCCATTATAGTGTCTGCTATAGCATTTGTTACAGTTTATGTGATCACTCCTTCTCTCATAAAAGCTCTAGAAAAAAGGAAACTTGTGGTTAAAGACTACAACAGGGTTGGAGGTGCAAATGTGGCAAGACCTGGAGGACCATCCATTCTTGCAGGAATTATGGCCTCAGAGCTTATTCTTTATGGATTCTATTCTTCGACAGCGGTTTTGGCAATAATGCTGACAACCTTCCTCGCATTTCTCGTAGGCTTGGCAGATGACAGGAAAGTCTTGGGTGGCTGGTTTAAACCTCTTGCTCTAGCTGCAAGTGCCATTCCAATCATTGTGTTGGGAGTTTACGAACCACACTTGGCCTTTCCGCTGTTTGGTCACGTTAGAATTCCAGAATTGTATATTGCACTGATAATCTTTATGATTCCAATCACAGGAAATACCATAAATTCTATTGATGTCCTCAACGGAGTCGCAAGCGGTTTTATGACAATTGCAAGCTTTGCTCTTACGATATCATTATTCGTAGTTCATCATTATGATATAGCAATTGCAAGCCTGCCTCTAGGCTTTGTATCATTAGCTTTTTACAAGTATCATAAATTTCCAAGTAAGATATTCCCTGGTGATTCTGGGGCGTTGACATTGGGTGCCATGTACGGAACAATTGCTATCGTGGGCCATGTGGAAATAATTGCTGCAATTGCTCTTT
>JAGWGO010000128.1 GCA_028867395.1 Nitrososphaerota archaeon
ATACACATCAATATCCAGGGGGCTGTTGATGCGAATCTTTTTCTCACTATGCAAGTTGTTTGGATTGGGCTCGGAGATTGAATCCATGAGAGCTTGCGTATAGGGATGTTTTGGTTGCAACAGTACGTCACCAATATTTCCGACCTCTACGATTTTTCCAAGATACAGTATGGAAATAAAATGCCCCACGTATCTTGCGGTGGAAAGATCATGTGTTATGTACAAAAATGATATTCCGTGTTTGTTTTGTAATTCTTTTATTAATTCCAAGACTCCGACTCTGACTGAAACATCAAGCATTGATACTGGCTCATCAGCTATGACCATCTTGGGCTTGGTTGCAATGGATCGCGCAATGACCACACGTTGCCTCTGTCCTCCTGACAACATGTGGGGGTATTTTGAAGCAACATCGTCGGGGTTTATCTTTACATCTCTTAGAGCATCAAAGACCATCTCTCTTCTCTCACTTGGCCTTCCGATACCGTGTATATCCAAGGGCTCTCTTACTATGTCAAAGACTTTCATCCTAGGATCAATTGAGGCGTAGGGATCCTGGTGTATCATCTGGCATTCTTTTCTTATTTTTTTGAGACTTGATGTATCTGTGTTTATCTCGGTGTTATCAAAAATTATCTCGCCCGAGTCTGGTTCTACTGCTCCAAGTATCAAACGAGCCATGGTTGTCTTGCCCGATCCAGATTCTCCTGCCAGGACCAAAGTCTGGCCCTTTTTAATTGAAAGTGATACGCCGTCAACAGCCCTTACTGTTTCCTTTTGTCGCATAAATCCCCCCTTTGTAAAGTATTTTTTCAGGTTCTTTACAGATAGGATCTCTTCCACTGTAGTTTACTTGCCTATCAAGTATATCAAGAAAACTGTGGGAAAAGAACACACATCGTTAATCTACCGCGATTATCACTGATCGTATTTGGCCTGTCTTGGTCAAAAATCAGGCATTAGGCGATCACTTGGTCAAAATCTTAGCATCGCAAAGTTTTAAAGGCTATGATTTATGATACAAAAACGTGAACGTTAAACTCCTAGCCGCGGTAATGATCACCGGTTTAGTATTAGGCGGAAGTTCAGTATACCTAAACAAGATGGTATTTGCAGACGATCAATGGTCTGATATTGCTCAGAGACAGTTGATTGCTCAGGAAAGGGCAGCGTTGACTTATTCTGACAAGTACACATTTACCAATGTTAATGGATCAGAAAGGAACTGGTCTGGTTTAGGCTATACTACCACAGATGAGAATACAAAAGGACGTGACTTGACAACAGCCGCAACAATTTCTGAACAAAATGCCTTGTCAGAATTTGACAAGATTCATGTTCGTCAACTTGTTAACACCCAAGCAACTAACTATACTGGCCTGAACAGTACCACCACTGACGAACAGGGAAGAAGCAGAACAACTATGACTGATCAAGCAGAAGCTCAATCATTGAATAGCTCTGAAGCAATTGTGTCAAAGTTATCTGAAATAGATGCAGCGTATACTAATCTACAAAGTGGTGCAACTACAAATGAGCAATCTCCTGACCGACAGGCTCAGCTAGAAAAGACGTGGGACGACATGGAGTCTCAGGCAACAGCACTTGTGAATGCAATATCTAAACTCGACTCAGATTATGTAAATCTCCAAGCAGGTCCTACAACAAATGAGAATACTCAAGGTCGACAGTTGGATGTAGCACAAGCATATGCACTAAGCAAGGCGATTCAGATATTCCAAGAGATTCATGCCAAGCACCTCAATGCAACATATGCAACTGGCTATGTTGGACTTGCAAGCTCAACTACTGATGAGACCAATATGTATCCAAGAAATATGCAGATCGAAGATGCAAGCCAAATGGCATTGCAGAATGCACTAAATGTCTACAATTCCTACTACAACGGTGCAGGACTTAATCAGACACTCTATTCTCACTAGATTCACAATCCTTTAATTTTATTTCTCTTGTTCGTAGAGCCAACACGATACGTACCCAGTCTTGGTTTTACTAATTGGAGGATCCTCCGTGCATTTCTCCATAGCTTGCGGACATCTATCGTAAAACCTGCAACCAAGAGGCGGAGATGCCAAGTTAGGCGGATTACCCTTCAGTGATATTAGGTTTGACTCTTCTCTAACCTTTGGCGTAGATTTGAGCAGCGCTCTAGTATACGGGTGTTGTGGGCTTGAATATACTTCTTGTAAAGTTCCAAATTCTACTATCTTTCCCGCATACATAATGCCTACCTTGTCTGATATTTCAGATATTATTCCAAGATCATGCGAAATTAACATAAATGACATGCCTTCTTTCTTCAGTTTCTTGAGTAGACTTATGATCTGGGCTTGAACAAGAACATCAAGTGCCGTCGTAGGTTCATCTGCTATTACAAGTCTTGGATTTAAAAGTAATGCCATGGCAATCACAACTCTTTGCTTCATGCCTCCGCTAAGCTCATGAGGGAACTTGTCTAGTACAGATAAAGGAAGGCCAACTGACTCTATAGATCGTCTTATCAATTCCACACTATCTCCTACACGTTTGTGTTCCTTTAGAATCTCCTCAAACTGTTGCTTTATGGAAAATACGGGGTCAAGCGAGTTCATTGCCCCTTGGAAAACCATTGATATCTTCTTCCAGCGTACCTCTTTTGAAAACTCATCTTCGGGAATTGTCTGAAGTGGTTCTCGGTCCAGTAGAATCTCACCAGACTCTATCTTGCCTCCAGGAATAGATCTAATGATGGCAAGTCCAAGGGTGCTTTTTCCACAGCCGCTCTCGCCTACAATGCCAACTGATTCGTTATTTTCAAGAGAAAAAGAGATGCCATCTACGGCTCTCACTACCTTGTCTTTCAACCGGTATTGAACTCTGAGATCCTTTACAGAGAGTGTTGCCACGAGGTACATATAGAACGCAAGTACATTTGCCTTTTGAATTTTATTTACATCGAACAGATCTTGTAACTATATAGATCATATGTCCTATATACATCAGACATTTAACTATGTAAATTTAGAGTAGCACCATGACTCAATGGATGACATGGATAAAATCAAACGAAAAAGAAATTCTATCACTCTTAAACGATCTTGCATGTAAAGCAGACGAAGCATCGAAATTACTAGTAGGCATATTTGAAAACTTTGAAAAACTAGAAGAAAACCATTCAAAAATAAAAAAGATCGAGCGAGAAGCAGACAAGTTAACCCATTCTGTTTTTGAAGAACTCAACAAGACCTTCATTACCCCTTTTGATAGGGAGGATATATCGCGTATTGCGTCAAAGGCCGATGATATTATAGACTATGTTGAGGGCATATCGGGCAGAATTGTCAATTTTAAGATAAAATCGCCTCCTCCCTATATGTTGGAACTTGCGAAGGAAATACAAAACGCCACAAAAGAGATCAACCTTATGATAACAAGTCTGAATAAACTGAAGGTAAGCAAGTCCATAATCGAACATTGTCGTACTGTTAGCGTAATTGAGCACAATGCAGATGACATTTATCGAAAAGCCGTTGGCGAGCTACTGGAAACAACTGATGTTATCAATATTATAAAACTGAAAGATATCTACGAGTCCTTGGAAGAGGCCTCTGATATGTGTCTTGATGTTGCCGATTCTATAGAAGATGTCGTTCTAAAATATACTTAGATTTTGTATGATAGCGCTTGCAATAGGAGCCATAGTAGCGGCACTAATTTTTGACTTTTTAAACGGGTTTCACGATGCGGCGAATTCTATAGCTACTGTGGTTGGAACACGTGTACTAAAACCCCTTCCAGCAGTGGGCATTGCAGCTTTTGCGAATTTTGTGGGACCGTTTCTCTTTGGCGTGGCAGTTGCTACTACGATAGGGAAAGGGATCATCAATCCTGACTTTGTTACACTCAATATCATTATCGGCGCATTGACGGGGGCAATAGTGTGGGATATTGTAACCTGGATTCTCGGCTTACCTACATCAAGTAGTCATGCGCTTGTGGGGGGGATACTCGGGGCAGGCTTGGCAGGTGCTGGAAGTAAAGCAGTAATTTTTGGCGGCCTACAAACCGTTGTAACAGGCATTATAGTCTCGCCAATAGCTGGATTGGCAATAGCATTTGTAATTGCGCTTTTGATAATGAAAATTTTTGCCAAGGTAAAACCACGTACGGTAAACTCTATTTTTGGAAGACTTCAGCTTATCTCATCAACATATTTTTCATTAACACATGGTGCAAATGATGGACAAAAAACTATGGGCATAATCGCACTCATATTGCTTACGCAGGGAGTGATCACTAAATTCTCAATTCCATCCTATGTAATTTTAATGGCTGCCACAGCAATGAGTCTAGGCACATTCTTTGGAGGGTGGAGAATAGTCAAGACGATGGCCACAAAAATCACTAACTTACGACCATATCAAGGGTTTGCTGCAGAGACAGGATCTGCAACCATTATTGCATCTCTTGCGTGGGCTGGAGTTCCTGCAAGCACAACTCATGCAATCTCTGGAGGTATAATGGGGGTTGGAGCGGTTAGGCGATTGTCAGCCGTTAGGTGGGGAGTGGGAAAGAGAATTGTATGGGCGTGGATAATTACAATTCCTGCAGGTGCGGCCGTGTCATTTGTAATTACCTCAATAATAAACGGACTCAAATGATCTGAAGACAAATTTCTGTAATTCAAGTAAAATAAAATGGAAGAATTTTCAGTAATGGTTTATCATACATCCATAAATGGCATTTCTATTTTTTTATCTATAGGTGTTTGCTTGTTACATGGATTGACGAAAATCAGACCAAGGAAATAGCACTAAACTTTTTGCGGCAGAACTATTCT
>JAGWGO010000129.1 GCA_028867395.1 Nitrososphaerota archaeon
CTTACAGTGGTACAAGAATCTTACGATAAACCAGAAGAGTATCGTAAGGTAAACGTAATTGGTACTGAAAATATCTTCAGGCTTGCAAAAGAGTTTGGTTTCAAGGTCGTATATGCTAGCAGCTCCAGTGTCTATGGTAATCCCCTGGTTATTCCAATAAAAGAGGAAGCCCCAAGAAAGCCTCTGAATCCGTACGGTGAGACAAAACTTCAAGACGAAATTTTAGCAGAAAAATACGGCAAAGAGGGAGTAAAAATAATTGGCCTGAGATACTTCAACATTTATGGAGAGGGCCAATCCATCTCGTATGCAGGAGTGATTACAAAATTTCTTGAGAACATAAGAAATCGAAAGCCGCCAATAATCAATGGGGATGGACTACAGATACGAGATTTTGTGTATGTACACGATGTGGCAAGGGCAAATCTGCTTGCTATGGAAAAAAAGATTGATTTCTCATTTATCAACATAGGAAGCGGCAAGCCTACTTCGATAGTTGATCTTGCTCATATGATGATAAAGGAATCCGGCTTGGGAATGCAGCCTGTTCATGGAAAACCTCTGCAAGGTGATGTAAATCAAAGCCTAGCAGATGTAAGTCTTGCAAAGCGATTGCTCAGGTGGGATTACACAGTTGAGCTCAAAGATTGGCTAGGGAGTATTTTATCTAAAGAAATTTAGCTTTGGATTTCTCAGAATGGTTTTATTATATCACGCTTGGCATTCCATATTAATTTCATAAGCAATTTAGGGAAAAGGAATTTTCTTGTTTGATGGAATAGTCTGGATCAAGGTATTAGAAATTGGTTGAATTGGTAGACAAAGTAATTGTTAGTAAGAAATTTTTAAACAAAACCTCATATTCATGTACAATGAATCTACCTCAAGTTGGTTCTAAACAAAGATGTAGTCGTAGGCTTGGGCGAGATAGGTTTTCCAATTTTACAGCTTTTGACTAGGGCAAAAATTGTAGTTGGATATGATATTAACAAAAACTTGATGGATGCAAAGAAATTTAGCAAATATGAAAAACTAGACACTTGTTTTTTGCATATTTGTATACCATTTAATAAGAATTTTTTTTCAAGTGTGTTATCATCGTATAAAAAATTTAAACCCCAGTGTATTGTTATTCATAGCACTATCAGTCCTGGAACCACAAACAAGATTCAATCCGTACTGGATATTCCTGTCATTTATAGTGCAACACGAGGAGTCCACAAGAGAATGTTGTATGACTTGAAACGTTACACAAAGTTTTATGCAATAGAAAAAAATGCACCAAATGTAAAATGGGCAACAAAAGCCTATGCTAATCTATTACAAAAATGCGGTGTTAAATCAAAGCAGATGTCAAGCCCACTTACACTTGAACTAGCAAAGATTGTTGTTGATACATCGTACTATGGCTGGTTGATCAACTATGCTCAGCTCAGTAACATGATTGCGATACGAAACAAGGTAAATTATGATGAGATGTGGTCCTTTGCGGACGAAATTCACAAATATCTTGGAAATAGGCCAAAGATGTTTCCTGGGTTTATTGGCGGGCATTGTCTTGATGGCCAAGAAATAATTTATATCAAAACACAGAACGGAATGAAGCCAATCACAATACAAGAATATGTGGAAAAAGATCTACAAAATGACGTCTTATCATACGATATAAAACAGAAAAAACCAATATTTGACAAGGTTACGCACAAGTGGAAGCGTAGCTTTTCTGGTAATATGGTTACGCTTACTTCACGTACCAATCGTTCTATCACAACAACTGATGAACATCTTATGCTTTGTTCTGACAATTTATCAACAAAATTTGCAAAAGACGTTATCATAAGTGATACAGTTCCATTTCTTTCCAGTCTTCCTGAGAATAATATCAAATACCTATACAAGTTTGAAACAAAAAACTGGAGATTGAAGTATAACATGCCAGAGTCAATCCAAATCACGCCCGACTTTTGCAGACTCCTTGGATATTATGTTGCAGAAGGGTCAGTGACCAATTATGGAAAAGGATATTCTGTTAGATTCTCATTTAACAAAAAAGAAACCCGTTACATCAATGACGTTTGTACTATACTAGAAAAATTGAATATCAACTATTACACATATTCACAAGACAACGTAACACACGTAGGTCTCAAATCTACACCGCTTGCTTTGTTCATATCTGATACATTGGGATGTGGAAGATCCTCAAATGTAAAACAATTGCCAGACTTCATATATTTTGCACCAAGAAAGTACAAAGAAGAATTTCTTGCCGGATATCTCAGGGGCGACGGTTCATTTTCGCCTGAGATAGGAGTGGTTCAGGCAGGTACTGCTTCGTACCTGCTAAGTGCCGGGCTAGATATCTTGTTGTTGTCAATGGGATATGTCATGACGTGCGGAAAAAGCATACACTCACCAAGCGTCATAAACGGTAGGACCATCAAGGGTGGTCTTCTGTATACATTGGCCTCACATATGCAGCGTCAATACAACGGACTTGCAGATATCGGTGGATTTGAACAATTTAACCAAAGGACGCATTCAAAACAGCTCTGGTACATGTTACATGAAAACCTCTACATGATAAGAACGACAAAATCGATACATGAAGAACGAGAACAAGAGGTATATTCTCTAGATACACAAAACCACTTGTTTGTATCAACAAACGGGCGTCTTATTCACAATTGTGTTATCCCAAATCTTGACCTGATAAACGATGAAGCCCTCAAGATAATAAGGGAGATTAATTCTGACTATGCCAAGATCTTAAAGAAAAGGCGATCACTTGATAAGAAATACTGAATTGCCTATAGTCATTTGAATAATATATAGTCAAGAGGACAAAAGTTATGAAAATGAAAATTCACTCTAGCTTAAGGACCGTAGAATGGAAAGATAATGCAGTTGTGATGATTGATCAGACCAAACTTCCAAACGAACTGGTATTTGTTAAATATACAAATTTCAATGAAGTGGCAGATGCAATACGAAATCTTGTAGTCAGAGGCGCACCTGCAATTGGCGTTTCTGGCGCATTTGGATTAGCTCTTGCAGCATTACAAAGCAAGGCAACAACAAAAGACGATCTTCTGGTTGATTTAGAGCAAGCAAAAAAAATCCTTTTTGAAACAAGACCGACTGCTATTAACTTGGCGTGGGGTCTAGAGAGAATTATGAAGACTGCAAGAAATGGCAATACTGTTTCGGAAATAAAAGACGCAGTTATCAACGAAGCCAAGAAAATGGCCGATGAAGATATTGAGATAAACATGCGCATGGGCAAACATGGTTCACAATTATTCCATGATAATGACACCGTAATGACTCATTGCAATGCTGGAGCGTTAGCTACCGTAGCTTATGGCACAGCCCTTGGTGTGATAAGAGCAACAAAAGAGAGCGGAAAAAAGATCAAAGTAATAGCTACGGAAACCAGACCTGTAATGCAAGGCTCTAGGCTTACTGCTTTTGAGCTAAAACATGATGGCATAGATGTAAGCTTGATCCCTGATACTGCAGTGGGTTACTCTATGGCAAACGGCCTTGTTTCCAAAGTAATTGTGGGTGCAGATAGAATACTGCGCACTGGACACGTATACAACAAGATTGGGACATACCAAGTAGCCCTGATGGCAAGACAACATCACATACCATTCTATGTGGCTGCACCTCTCTCGACATTTGACATGAAAAGCATTCCAAAAGATGTAGTGATAGAGCAACGGAAGGCAAGCGAGGTCACAGGAGTAGCAGGTAAAAAGACCGCTCCAGACGACATTAATGTCATAAATCCTGCCTTTGACATGACTCCACCTGAACTCATAACTGGGATAATCACTGAGGCCGGTGTAGCCAAGCCTCCCTTTGAAGAATCAATCAAAAAATTGTTCGAATCAAAGCTGTAAGGTATTTATTTCATAGGCAAGCCAACTCGTTCATGACAACAGTAACTTCTGCTCAGGTGTTGGAATCGCTGAAACAATGCATGGATCCTGAAATTCCAATCAGTGTAGTGGATATGGGGTTGATCTATGGAGTGAACATTTCTAATGATAACAAAGTCGACATAAAAATGACAATGACCACACGTGGTTGTCCTCTTCATGATACACTTGTAAACGATGTAAAAAGATATGTAAACAAAATACCGGGAGTGACTGGAATCAATGTGGAAATAGTATGGGATCCTCCATGGACTCCAGAAAAGATGTCAGATGAAGGAAAGAAACTAATCAACTATGGGAAGCAAAAGACAGTTGCACCTATAAATTATGAAATAGCTCTACCGCAAGGAACTGGTTCGGTGGTTAAACAAGAAGATGGTTCACTCCTTTTGATGAACCAAGATCAACAAGGGTTCATGGTAAATCAAGCAATAGTGGATTTCTGGCAACTTTGTAATGGCAAACGAAAGATAACCGAATTGGTAGACGTATTCGCCCAAAAAATGGGGCTTCAGAGGGGGCAGGTAGAAAAAGAGGTTCTGCAATTGATCCAACAGCTACGAGATGGCGGACTAGTTATGATAAACGAACCCGAGGTCTCTAACGTACAATTCAAGAAATAATTCTCAAATCTCTGTAATCTCTGTTATAGTGCCCTGGACGGAATCCATCTTTACAATGGCTTTTTTCTCCCCAAATCCCAGAGCGACATACCAGTCTCCGCCATCATCATCGTATTTTGTCTCAAGAGTTCTGACATCTCCTGCACTCACACTATACTTTTGAACTATTCCTGATACTGCTACTGGTATTGCTTCCTTCTCAGTTGGAAGTCTCCTTTTCATTAGACCAATTCCAGGACTCATATGACGCAATTGTATTGTA